>JAFGCD010000060.1 GCA_016932835.1 Sedimentisphaerales bacterium | reverse complement strand
CCGCGTTCTCTCCGTTCTCTCCGGTAAATCTTACCGTTTTGACCACCATTTGAGTTTTGGTCATTAGAGCTTGTTTAGGATTTCGAGCTTCGAACTTCGCATTTTCTCCGCAACGTCTTCCTGCGGAGAGTTTCGAATTCCCCATTGTGCCCCCGCAAAAAATGTGGTATCCTTCCCTGGAATTTGATCTCTTGAGTCTGAAATCTTATCCCCTGAAGGGTGGAACTTATGGAAACAGTGGAATTGAAGTCTGCAATAGCCGACTTATCGGCCCGGGTCGTCAAGATTCGGGACTGGCTTTGACTTGCCCGGCAAGAAATCCCAACTCCGGGAATTGGAAGCTAAAATGGCCCAGCCGGGCTTCTGGGATAATCCCGATGCCGCCCAGTCCGTAGTGACCCGCCTCAGTGCTCTGAAGACCGTCGTCGGACCCGTCGAGGAAATGCAGCGAGAGGTTGAAGACATCGCCGAACTCTTCGAGCTCGCAATCGAATCCGACCAGGACGAGCTGAAAGAACTCGCAGAGGACCTCGCCGAACTCACCAGAAAATGCGAAAAGATAGAGCTCCAGGGCCTCCTCTCGCGTCCGGAAGACATGAAAAACTGCTTCTTCAGCATCCACGCAGGCGCCGGAGGAACGGAAAGCTGCGACTGGGCAAGCATGCTCCTGAGGATGTACACCCGCCATTTCGACGAGCACAAGTACAAGTATGAAGAGCTCGACATTACACCCGGCGAGGAAGCCGGAATCCGCTCGATAACCCTGCGCGTCGCAGGCCCTTTCGCCTTCGGCCGACTCTCCTGCGAAACAGGCGTCCACCGCCTCGTCAGAATCAGCCCCTTCGATTCCGCAAAACGAAGGCACACCAGCTTCGCAGCGGTAGATGTCCTGCCCGAATTCGACGAGGATATTGAAGTCGAGATCAGCGAAGACGACCTTCGAGTCGATTTCTACCGCGCAAGCGGAGCAGGAGGACAGCACGTTAACAAAGTAAGCTCAGCAGTCAGGCTGACCCACATCCCAACAGGAATCGTAGTTCAGTGCCAGAACCAGAGAAGCCAGCACAAAAACCGCGCACAGGCCATGAAGGTCCTCAAGTCCAGAATTTACATGCTCGAGCAGCAGAAAAGAGACGCAGAAGTCGCAAAACTATACGGCGAAAAAGGCGAAATCGCTTGGGGCAGCCAGATAAGAAGCTACGTCCTCCAGCCCTACCAGATGGTAAAGGACCACCGCACCGACCATCAAACCGGCAACGTCGATGCTGTTCTCGATGGTGACATAGACGGATTCGTCGAGAGCTACCTGCGGCATCGAGCAAAGACACGAACCGCAAAAAAGTGAATGGGTAAATGAGCCTATGGGTAAATGAGTGAATGGGGCAATGAGTGAATGAGCCTATTGGTAAATGAGCAGGTAAGCCGGTTTCGCCGGGAGCTGCGGTGCGACAAGTGAGTCGTAATCTGAAATCCGACTTCTGATTTCTGTCTTACCTGCTGCCAAGGGGTGGCTTCCGGCTTCTGGCCTCCGGTTTCTGTGATATGAAATCTGAAGTTTTTAATGTGTAATTTGTAAAAGGTGCTACGAAATGAAAGAGATCATTACCGTCGATTTGAAAACGCGCAAGGCCGCCGATATCGCAGGCTATAAGGCCGACATACTCGTCATAGGCTGCTTCGCCGACGAAAAAACCACCGACAAGCTCACCGTCGGCCTCGACCGCAGGCTCGGCGGCGCGATTAAACGCCTCAAATCGCTCGGCGACTTCAAGGGCAAAGAAGACTCCTCGGCCGTCGTTTACGGCGGCGAAAAGACCGGCGCAAAGAGAATCCTCCTGCTCGGACTCGGCGACAGGAAAGAACTAAACGCCGATACCGTCCGCAAGGCCTCCGCAGTCGCCGCTAAAAGAGCCGTCGCCCTCAAGGCCAAGACTGTCGCCTTCGCCCTGCATATCGCAATCGCCAATCGACTCGAACCCGCCCAACTCGGCAGAGCTGTCGCAGAAGGAATCTACTTCGGCGCCTACAAATACGATGAATACGTAACAAAAACCGACAACGGCAGGCTCAAATCCATCAAGGTCGATGTCGTCGATTCAGACCCCTCCCGCCTCGCCGAGCTAAGCAAATCACTCGCCGTCGGCGCAGCAATCGGCGAATCCCAGAGCTACGCCCGAACCCTTGCAAACCGCCCGGGCAACGTGATAAACCCGCCCGCCCTGGCCAATGAAGCCAAAAAGCTCGCGCGCAGCCTGAAAAATGTCACCTGCACCGTATTCGACGAAAAGCAGCTAAAGGCAAAGGGCATGGGCGGCATCCTCGCAGTCGGTTCAGGCTCGAAAACGCCTCCTCGCCTCATCACGCTGAAATACAACGGCGGACCGAAGGCCGCGAAAAAACCGCTCGTCGCGCTCGTCGGAAAGGCGATAACCTTCGATTCGGGCGGCATCAGCATCAAGCCGTCGGCCAATATGGACCAGATGAAGCTCGATAAGTCCGGCGGCATCGCAGTCCTCGCGGCTATCCGCGCCATCGCAAAGCTCAAGCTGCCCGTAAACGTCATCGGTATAGTCCCCTCCGCAGAGAACATGCCCGGCGGCGCCAGCTATCGGCCCGGCGATATAGTCAAGACGTTCAGCGGAAAGACCGTAGAGATACTAAATACCGACGCTGAGGGCAGGATGCTGCTCTGCGACGCGCTGGCATACGCCGTAAAGAGCAAGGCCGGCGTAATCATCGACATCGCAACCCTGACAGGCGCATGCATGGTCGCCCTGGGAAAGTACAAGGCAGGGCTGATGGGCAACGACGATAACCTCATCGCACAATTGGAAAAGGCCTCGGAAGAATCAGGCGAGAGCGTCTGGCACATGCCCAGCGGAAAAGAATACGCAAAGGAAATGAAGTCCCAGATCGCCGACCTCAAGAATATAGGCAGCCGATGGGGCGGGGCATGCACCGCGGCGGCATTCCTGGGCCAGTTCGTCGAGAAGACGACCTGGGCACACCTCGATATAGCGGGAATGGACTTGTTCGAGAAGGCCGCCGACCACTGCTCCGAAGGCTCCACAGGATTCGGAGTAAGACTGCTGACTGCCTACATCATAAACCTCACAACATGATGTCCCCGCACCCGGCGCCGGTTCTCATCGCCAGTGAGAATTGATTCGCCGCACAGTTTCTTCGACGAGCACTTGCCCTCCCTCCGGCCCGACAAGATATTGCTCGGCGCTGTAGCCGCCGCCTTCAACCGCCCGGCTTGTCGGCAGATATTCACTGTGTCCGCACGACAGTTGAACAACCAGGGTCAACAAGGCTTCGCTGCGTGCCTGTATCCGCATCCCGTAATCCACGAACAACTCAAACGGGTTCGTAGCAACGGCAATCTCACCCAGCCTGACAATGTGCAGTTCGGCCGGCTTGACTGAATCGACCTCCGAAAAAGGCAGTGAAGGCGGATCCTTCTCCGGAATATCGATACGGGCCACAGTATGTTTGAACACAGGATTCTCATCTATGTACTTCCCAGCCGTCGGCAGGGCCCGTGCTGCCCCATCGACAATCCGGCGCGCTGCTTCACGCCTCCACGTTATGCCCTTGCGCTCGGCCATCGCCGATTCCGCTCGTCCTCGCAGCCTGCTCAGGGTATAAATGTCACCGGCGGCGCCGCATTGCGGAAGAACGAAAACTTCCTTGGAATACCGTGCAGCGATTTCCTCCCTGACGTCATGCCAGAAATCCGCCGAAATCAGATTATGGCCCTGCTCGGACTGCGCGGGGCTCGACACATTGATAACCATGCCCGTCAGCTTTCCCTGCGCATCCCAGAAGAACAACAGGCCAAGACTATGGTCCTCTACGCCTTCGATTCGGTCGAACTCCGGCGTGTTGACCTGCCCCCACATTTGCGCTCTGCCGTCGGTGTAAACGAATCTCCGGTTGAATCCGACAACGGCCTGGTCGATACCCCAGCTTACACCTGCCCTCTTGCGAGTCTCCCACGCCTCAACAGCCGCTTGCGCAAGGCGTTCGGCAAGATACTTGCCGTAATCGTCCCCGGTCATCCACCCTTTCGCTTTTTCCTCGGCAGCCAGAGCGAACGCGCCCTTTGCGGTCCCGGATTGCTGCTGCGGCGCCTGGTGAGTGTGCGTCGCATTGAGCAGCAATTTATCCGAGTCGAAATCGTCCAGCCGCGCCTTAAGCAGCTTCCGCACAGCCTCATTTGTTGACTTGCGGATCGAAATCAAATCGCATGAAATCATTATAGCCTGCTCGACCGCCTTGCCGCCGGGGTCTTTGCTTTCCAGCGCCAGCGCCGTCGCCGTCAAACGGTCTTTTACCCCCTCGCTGATTCGTCTTCTGAAAAAACCCACAAGCGCAACCGGCTTATCCGGCGTAATATCCGTTCTCGCCCAGCCGACCAGCAGCCGATTCTGCCCCCACTGCTCACTAACCATCTTCTCCGCTGACGCCGTATTGTTCGGCGGAGAATCAAAATTCGTCCCGGGCCCGAAGGCGATCTTGAGGTACGTCTGCCCCTCTGGCCGTATGATGTCCCGCCATCCGTCGTCCCAGACTACACGGGCCTCGCCGTCAACATACTCCCACTTGCCCGTTGCACGCGGAACGTGGCTCTTCTTCGCCGAGAAGTCTTCCTTGAGCGTCATCACAAACGGCGGACCGCCGGTCGGCTGCGGAGCACCGATCGACCATCGCCCGACGAATACCTTCCAGCCCGTGTCCTTGTCTGCGGCCTGACCCTCCGTGGCCTCGGGCGAAGCGAGGCCCGCTAACGATTTCCCGTCGAATATCGATTTGGATTCATCGCCGACGAGCCGACCTGTTAGAATCACTGCCAGCAGCAATACCAGGGCGCCGCGACAACTTCTTTTCATGTTCCTCACCATGCATCCGAACGTCTCATTTCAGATTGCCGGATACGTACTCACGCATCCGGGAATATCTCGGCTAATCCTACTCCGCTTCCTCCTGAACGTCAACCCCCAACCGGCAGACCACTGCTCCGAAGGCTCCACAGGATTCGGAGTACGACTGCTGACAACATATATCCTGAATCTGACAGAAAAAAAGAACTAACCACAGAGAGCGCCGAGGGCGCGGAGGATTGAAGTAGAAATAGCCACAGAGATCACAGAGAACACAGAGATTATCAGGATATGGGTTAATGAGTAAATGGGTGGATGAGAAAACGAGATACTCTTCACGCTTCACGAGCGACGCTTGCCCCTCAGGAGAGCGACGAAACACCGCCGGACACGTTTAGTTCTCCCCTTTAGTTCTCCCGGAACATTGCCAGCTTCCGGTTCTTCTTGCCTCAAGCTCCAATTCAAGCTTCTACATATCGCCTTGTACATTGACGACAGTACGAGTCAAGCATATTTCTGTGCCTAGCTCCTTGATAGACTTTCCCTCTTGTCTTTGTCTTCTCCTTCAGATCTGGACCTCTTGACCTCTGCCTCAACGACCTCAAACAACCGATTCACGTCAACCTCTCTGCCTTCCTCGATGCGCTTTGAGATCATCGTCAGCGTATTGAAACACACAACACCGTCTGAAATCTCTGGAATTGTGACCGTCGGATCAGTACCGTACTCATCACTTATCATTCTCCACTGAAGTCCAAGCTCCTTCACCAACACATCGCCAAAGACTATGCCCATACTCTGCAGTTCAATTGTTTGCTCGACAGAGAACACTCCATCATCGAGCATCCGTTGCAGCAACGGCAAATCGGCCCTGTCCTTTCGTAGCGTGGTGACCCCATACGTCTCGCTGAGCACAGCCATCACAATCGAGCGCTGCGTATCTAATCTCGCACGGTCAGAATCACTAAGAGCCACGAAACCAGCACACTCAGGCGTATCGTCTGGAGGGCCGTAAGCCTCGAGAGCATAGCTTTTTTGGTGTGCAATGCACACCCTACGCTCTCGAATTTATGTGGTTGTAAAGCACCTCTGCGTTCTCGGTAACCTGTGCGGCTGTTAAAACAGGCAAAGGCGTTTTTCTCGAAATTTCGACCAAACGCGCAGGGGGTAAAAAGGAAAAATTGGAAAAGTGAATTTTTTTTATTCGTTTAACGGCAAGGTTTTGCGTGATTCGGGGTGACAGGAAAATATCGAAATTTCGACCAAATGCGCAGGTTCGCGCCTATATATGGAAGGGCTGCCTGTTTTTTGGCCGGAGGCAAAAAAGCAGGAAATCCGAAATCCGAATATCGAAATGAGAAACAAATGAAAAACCCGAATGCTCAAATGTCCTAAACCCGCCGGGCGGGCCGCCCGCGGTCTTTGATATTTCATTTTTCTATTCGATTCCTGATATTTGATATCTCTTGAGAGAAGACAAAATGCCAATTGCCAACACACTTCGTTGCCGGCTAAGCCGGGCGGCTGTAGCGGTTCTTCTTCTTTATCGGCGGGTGCGGTACGGTTATGCGTTTCGGCGGATTCGTATCTCTTCGCCGAAGTACACAATCGTTGACCCTGAAGACTACGAGGCGCTGGCCTGTTATGAATGGCTTGGGTACAAGAGCGGGCAACAATTCTACGCGGCTCGACAGGAGCGGGTGCGCGTTAACGGCAGGCGGAAGGTCTCGATCATCCCGCTTCACCGTCAGATTATGCCTGTCGGCAAGGGATTGATTGTGGATCATGTGAATCGCGACGGATTAGATAATCGTAAAAGCAATTTGCGGGCGGGGACGCAGGCCCAGAATATCTGCAACAGCAAGAGGACGGCTCGGTCGAGCTCGATGTACAAGGGGGTATCGTGGCATAAGGCGTCTAAGAAGTGGCGTGCGCTTGTTGCGTTCGGCGGGAAGACGAAGTTTCTGGGGTATTTTGCGGACGAGGTCGAGGCTGCGAAGGCCTACGACGCCGGGGCGAGGGAGCTTCACGGGGAGTTCGCATATCTGAATTTTCCGGAGCGCCCGGCGGGGGCGAGTCGAAGATAGGCCAAACGGCTGAGGTCGCTGGCGGAATGGCTTGTCAATTTCGGCCTGGATATCGCGATGGTCTTAGTGACAAAGGTTCGGGCCGGGCCTAAGTTTGGTCTTTGAGTTCGGTTATCCTGGGCTTACCGCCGCACAAGGGGCAATCGGGATTTCGTTTGATTTGGATCTTTCTAAAGTCCATTGTCAGGGCGTTGTAAATCAGCAGTTGGTTTGTCAGCAGGTCTGCGATTTGGAGGATGCACTTGATTGCCTCTGTGGCCTGGATGGTTCCAATGACCCCGGGCACCGTTGCCAGCACGCCGGCCAGGCCGGTCGCCGGCGAGTCCTGCCCCGGCGGGAAACCGAAAACGCAGCGATAACAGGCCGTTTGCCCCGGCAGGACCGTCATTGTCTGGCCTTCGAAGCGCAGTACGCCTGCGTGCGAAAATGGTTTGCCCTCGAAAAAGCAGGCATCGTTAATAAGGAACTTGGCGGGGAAGTTGTCCGTTGCGTCGATTACGAAATCGTAGCCGGCGATCATCGCCCTGATATTTTCCGCTTTGGCCGGCTGGGGATAGGTTTGTACCGTGACCTGCGGGTTTATGGCGAGGAGTTTTTCCCTGGCAGAGGCGGTTTTCTCATCGCCGATATTGCCGGTATGGTGGATGATCTGTCGCTGCAGGTTCGTCAAATCCACCTTGTCGGGGTCTGCGATGCCGATAGTGCCGACCCCCGCCGCGGTCAGGTACATCGCCGCCGGCGAGCCGAGCCCGCCTGCGCCTATAATCAGGACCTTCGCTGCGAGGAGTGCGGCCTGGCCCCGGCGGCCGATCTCTTCGAGCATTATCTGCCTGCTGTAGCGCTGGAGTTGTTCGTTTTTCAGATTCATCTGCAGCCTTCCACGGAGCGAAAAATCCGAGCCGCAAAGCAGCTTTTAGCACGTTCATAACCGCTTTCATTATATCTGCTGCAGGCCTTTGTGCATAGGCCGTTCAAAATCGGCGTTTACCGGGTCAAGAACATTGCCTATTTACGCCAAAGAGGGTATTCTTGGAAACGACGGCTTATACTTGAGCGGACGACGGGCGTTTTGTCGCAGGCAATCACGGCTTGAGTGCTGGAATTGCGGCGGCGAATCGGGTAATATGCTCAAACTGACCGATGGTCGGTTTGAGAATGCAAAAATCAAAGTTGAAAATGCAAAATTGTGGAATCCCGACTTTGTCGGGATGAGTATCCTGATTGTGACTTTGCTTTCGGGAAATAACCGTTAGATAGCGGTCCCTGGCAGGGAACCGGTCAGTTTGGGTTAGTCGTCTCTTGTGAAAGGCGGCAGATTATGGGTTTTCCAGGCAACAGGATGCGGCGGCTTCGCAGCAGTGATGCAATGCGAAGGCTTGTGCGGCGGAACAGCTTGAGCGTGGACGATCTGGTGTATCCTCTTTTTGCGAGAAGCGGCGAAGGAGTAAAGGAGCCTATCGAATCGATAGAGGGCTGCCTTGCCTTTTCGCCCGATATGATTGCGAATGAGGCTAAGGATGTCGCATCGCTGGGGATACCGGCTGTTCTGCTCTTCGGCCTGCCCGACAAAAAGGACCAGAGAGGTTCGCAGGCGTGGGCCGAGGACGGGGCCGTGCAGCAGTCCGCGCGGCGCATAAAGGATGCGGTTCCGCAGTTGGCGGTGATTACCGATGTCTGCCTGTGCGCTTATACGACGAGCGGGCATTGCGGCGTGGTTAATAAGGACGGGCGAGTGGATAACGATGCGACGTGCGAACTGCTGGCGAAAACTGCGCTGTCGCACGTTCAGGCCGGGGCCGACATGGTCGCCCCTTCGGACATGATGGACGGGCGGGTGCGGTATATACGCCAGTGCCTGGAGGAAAACGGCTTTGACGACAGGGCTATCATGTCTTATGCGGCGAAATACGCATCGGCTTTCTACGGTCCTTTCAGGGACGCTGCAGGTTCGTCGCCGGAGTTCGGCGACCGGAGAAGCTACCAGATGGACCCTGCCTGCTCGGACCAGGCGATGCAGGAGATCGCCCTGGATATCGAAGAGGGGGCCGACATAGTAATGGTCAAGCCGGGGCTTTGCTATCTCGATATCATTCAGCGCGCCCGGCAGCGATTCGACTGCCCGATAGCGGCGTATTTCGTAAGCGGTGAATATATGATGATAAAATCAGCGGCGAAGGCGGGGCTGCTGGATGAGGATGCGGCGACGGCCGAGGCGCTGGCGTGCCTTAAGCGCGCGGGCGCGGATATTATTATCACGTACTCGGCGAAGACGTCGGCGAAATTGCTGACGGGTTGACCGCTGCGGCAAGGCGGGATTCGGAAGGAGCCGGTCTATGAGTGATCGTTGCGGCACCAGGGATTTTTTGCGGAAGCCGCTGCAATCAGGCGGCGTAGCCGAGAACGATGTGCTGACGAGGCGGTCGTTTCTATCTCAGGCCGCGGGGACGGGGGCCGGTATTATTTGCGCGGCGGGGCTCTGCCGGGCGGGAGAAAGGGACAAGGCAGGGGCGTCATTTCCGGTCGTGATGCGTGTCGATGCCGGCAGAAAGATGGGGAAGCTGCGGGATATCTGGCGTTTTTTCGGGGCCGATGAGCCGAACTATGCAACGATGACCAACGGCAGGAAGCTGATCGGGGAATTAGGCGAGCTTGGTCCGGGGCGGGTATATTTTCGGGCGCATAATCTGCTTTGCTCGGGTGACGGCAGCGCGGCGCTGAAGTGGGGCTCGACGGGGGCTTACAGCGAAGATGCTGCGGGCAGGGCGATTTACGACTGGAAGATTCTGGACGGGATATTCGATACTTATCTCGAGCGCGGGGTGCGCCCTTACGTTGAGATGGGCTTTATGCCGAAGGACCTTTCGATTAAGCCGGAGCCTTATCAGCACAATTGGACGCCGAAGGCGAAGTACAGCGAGATTTATACGGGGTGGTCGTACCCGCCGAAGGATTACGGCAAGTGGGCCGAGCTGGTGTATCAATGGGCGAGGCACTGCGTCGAGCGGTACGGGCGCGATGAGGTCGAGACTTGGTACTGGCAGACGTGGAACGAGCCGAATATCAGCTACTGGCAGGGGACGCATGAGGAGTTCTGCAGGCTGCATGATTATGCGGTCGATGCGGTTCGGCGGGCTCTGCCGACGGCTCGCGTTGGCGGGCCGGACGTCGCAGGCGCCGGCGGGCGGTTCCAGCGGGACTTCTTAGAACACTGCCTGCGCGAGAGAAATCACGCGACGGGCAAGAAAGGGACGCCGCTGGATTTCGTATCGTTTCATGCCAAGGGGTCGCCGCGGCATGTCGATGGACACGTGCGGATGGGGATTGCGAATCAGTTGCGGACGATTGACGAGGGATTCGGTATCATCGGGTCGTTTGCGGAGTTGAAGGATACGCCTATCGTGATCGGCGAATCGGATCCGGAGGGCTGCGCGGCGTGCCAGGGGGCGCATTTAGGGTATCGCAACGGGACTATGTATTCGAGCTATACGGCGGCGAGCTTCGCGCGTAAGCATGATTTGGCGGATAAGCACGGTGTAAACTTCGAGGGCGCTGTGACGTGGGCTTTCGAGTTCGAGGGTCAGCCTTATTTTGCGGGCTTTCGTTCGCTGGCGACGGGCGGGCTCGATAAGCCGGTGCTGAACGTTTTTCGAATGTTCAGCAAGATGGGGGGCGTGCGAGCAGCGGCCGAGAGCGACGGGGCGGTCGGCCTTGAGACGATGATGAAAGACGGGGTTCGCGGCAAGGCGGATGTCGCTGCGCTGGCGAGTCTCGATGAGGGCAGGCTTTGCGTTATGGCGTGGCATTACCACGACGACGATGTTGCGGGGCTTTCGGCGGATGTCGAGTTGAAAATCGAGGCGCTGCCGGTCGGGTTCGAGAGAATCAAGCTGCGTCACTGGCGCATCGACGAGGAGCACAGCAATTCGTATTCTGCGTGGCGGAAGATGGGGCAGCCTCAGAGGCCTACGGCCGAGCAGTATGGCGCGCTCGAGCAGGCGGGTCGGCTTGAATTGCTCGAGCCTGAGAAGGAATTGCGTGCCGATAGCGGCGGTATTACTCTGCGGTTCGATTTGCCGCGGCAGGCGGTTTCGCTGTTAGTTATAGAGGGGTCGGTTTCATAGAGGGGTTTCGTACAGGGTCGTTGTTTAGAGCATTAGAAGCTCTTATTACTTGCGTGGCTTTATCGAGGTGGTATTATCTGTCTTGGAACATACACTAAGCCAATAGAAAGGATTATCATGAGAAGGCTTTCGATTGTTGTAATGATTTTTGCGGTTATGACGGTCAGTTGTTCGCGCGAGCGGATGCGCAGCAAGGAAGCTGCTATCAGCAGCGAGGTTGCGGAGCTGCTTGCGAAGATGACGCTCGAAGAGAAGGTCGGGCAGATGACGCAGGTGACCCTGGAGGTCGTTGCAGGCGGCGACGACAAGGGTTATCTGAAACTTGATGCGAAGAAGCTTCGCCAGGCCGTAATCGAACACAATGTCGGCTCGATACTGAACTGCGGCGGGCAGGCGCGGACGCCCGAGAACTGGCACGAGATTATCAGCCAGATTCAGGATCTTGCCACCAAGCAGACTCGTCTCGGCATCCCGGTAATCTACGGGATCGATTCAATTCACGGCGTCAACTACGCGACGGGCGCTACGATCTTCCCGCAGAACTTCGCGGTTGCCGCGACGGGGAATGTCGAGCTTATGGAAGAAATCGGTGAGATTGTCGCTCTTGAGACGAAGGCGTGCGGGATACCGTGGAATTTCAATCCTGTTCTGGGCCTTGGCCGCCAGCCTTTGTGGCCTCGGTTCTACGAGACGTTCGGGGAGGACGCCTACCTGGCGTCGCAGATGGGCGCGGCTTATGTTCGGGGCCAGCAGGGCGACGACATTTCACAGCCGAGGAAGGTTGCGGCATGTATGAAGCATTACCTCGGATACAGTTTTCCTCTGTCGGGCAAGGACCGGACGCCGGCCTGGATTCCGGACCGACAGTTGCGCGAGCTTTTCCTCAAGCCGTTCGCGTCGGCTGTGGATGCGGGGGTCGCGACGGCGATGGTGAATTCTTCGGAGATCAACGGCGCAGCCGTGCATGCAAGCAGGTATCTGCTGACTGATCTTCTTCGGGGCGAACTTGGCTTCGAGGGCTTTGTCGTCAGCGACTGGGCGGATATCGAGAACCTTTACACCCGCGAGATGGTGGCGAAAGACCGGCGCCAGGCCGTGAAGATGGCAGTTATGGCGGGGATCGATATGAGCATGGTTCCCTATGATTACAGCTTCTACGATACGCTCATAAAGCTGGTCAAAGACGGCGAAGTGCCTATGGGGACGATAGACCGCGCCGTCGCTCGCATTCTCAAGGTCAAGTTCGATCTCGGTCTGTTCGAGAATGCCTATCCTCAGAAGGACCTGCTGAAGGATTTCGCCGCGAGCGAATCAGAGAACCTCAACCTCCAGTGCGCCCGCGAGGCCATTACACTGCTGAAGAACGAAGGCGGAATTCTGCCGTTGCGGAAAGATAAAAAGGTTCTTGTTACCGGTCCCTGCGCCGATAAGCTGTCGGTGATGAACGGGGGCTGGACTATTACCTGGCAGGGGGACAAGGAAGAGCTTTATCCTGCGGAGAAGCATACGATTCTGGAAGCGGTTCGTGAGAAGCTCGGCCGTGCTAATGCCGCTTACGTTCGCGGTGTTGACTTCGATAAAGAGATCGATATTTCCGCTGCGGTCGCCGCGGCCGGGGGCGCCGATGCGATTATCGCGTGCATAGGCGAACCGACCTATTGCGAGACACCCGGCAACATCGACGATTTGACGATGAGCGGGCCGCAGTTAAGGCTGATCGAAGAACTGGCCGAGACGGGCAAGCCGATAGTGCTGGTTTTAGTCGAGGGCCGGCCTCGCATTATTCGCACAATCGTCGAGAAGGCATCGGCGGTGGTGATGGCGTATTTGCCGGGTATGGAAGGCGGTCGGGCGGCAGCGGATATACTTTTCGGCGAGGCCAATCCGAGCGGCAAGCTGCCTTTTACCTATCCCAGAGAGACCGGGGCACTCGTTTGCTATGATCACAAGACCAGCGACGAGAAATCGGCGAAATTCAATCCGCAGTGGCGTTTCGGCGACGGGCTGTCATATACGAGTTTTGCCTACAGCGATCTGAAATTAGATAAAGAGAAGATGGGCATGGAAGAGACGCTGACCGTTACGGTCAAGGTGGCCAACACGGGCAAGACAGCCGGCAAGGAGATTGTTCAACTTTTCGTATCCGACCTTGTAGCGACGGTGACGCCGACGGTCAAATCGCTCAAACGATTTACCAAGGTAAGCCTGGGCCCGAACGAGAGTCGAACGGTGATTTTCAAACTGAGCGCCGAGGACCTTGCGTTCATCGGGCTCGATAACAAGCCGGTAGTCGAACCGGGGAAGTTCAAGATTGCGGTCGGCAAGCTGACAAAGGTTTTCGAGGTCAAGTAGGCCGGAGAACACCGGTGCGGTGGCGTCGGGGCAATTTTTCCCGGCGCCGCATCACAGGGTATCTGGCGCTTGCGGGGCGTGTCGGCGGCACCGGCTTGGCGGCGCTCAGTCGGCCGACGATATTTTTCGGACAGCGGCGGCGCAGACTTTGTACTCTGGAATCTTGGCCGTCGGGTCCAGCTCATCGATTGTGAGCATATTGGCGGGGCCTTCCTGGAAGTGGAACGGCATGAAGATCCAGCCCTTTCCGATATTGTCCGTCACTTTCGCCAGCGTGGTGACTTTGCCTCGTTTGGTGGCGACCTCGACCTTTTGGCCGTCTTCGATGCCGAGGGATGCGGCGTCTTCAGTGTGTATTTCCACAAATCCCGCAGGCGAGACCTGGTTTATGGCGCTGCATTTTCTGGTCATTGTTCCGGTGTGGAACTGGTAGAGGAGCCGTCCGGTCGAGAGTACGAAGGGGTACTTGCCGCTGGTAAGCTCAGCGGGGTCCTTGAATTCGACGGGGTGGAATTTTCCTTTGCCTCGCGTGAATTTGTCTTTGTGGAGGAATTTTGTTCCGGGGTGGTTTTTGTCCGGGCATGGCCACTGTAGGCCTACGGCGTCGATTCGCTTGAATGATATTCCGCCGTAAATGGGAGATACCGAGGCGATTTCGTCGAGGATTTCGCCCGCGGAGTCGTAGGCCATAGGATAGCCCATCTGCGTTGCGATTTCGGATATTATGCGCCAGTCTTCGCGGGCCTGGCCTGGCGGAGCAACGGCCCGGCGAACCCGCTGGACGCGCCGTTCGGTATTGGTGAACGTTCCGTTTTTCTCGGCGAAGCAGGTCGCAGGCAGGACAACATCGGCATACTGCGCGGTTTCCGAAAGGAATATGTCCTGAACGACGAGGAAATCCACGGCTTCGAGGGCCTTGCGGGTCCTGTTAAGATTGGGGTCTGAAAGGGCGGGGTTCTCGCCCATTATATAGAGGGCCTTGATGTCACCGGTCTCCACTGCGTGCAGCATTTCGATGACTGTAAGGCCCTTGTTCTGGGGAAGCTCTGCGCTCCATGCCTCCTCGAATTTGGCCCTGATATTTTCGTCCTCGACGGACTGATAGCCCGGATAGACGTTCGGCAAAGCTCCGAGGTCGCAGGCTCCCTGGACGTTGTTCTGGCCTCGCAGCGGATTGACTCCCGTCGATTCGGCGCCTATGTTGCCGGTGAGCATTGCGAGGTTGGCGAGACTGAGGACGTTATCGGTTCCGGTGGTGTGCTGTGTGATTCCCATGCTGTAAACGATGCTCGCCGAGGCGGCATTTGCATAGATTCGGGCGGCCTGTCGGATTTTCTCAGCCGGTATTGTGGTAATGGCCTCAGCCTTTTCGGGCGTGAAGTCCTTGACGACCTCTGCAAGGGCGTCGAAGTTCTCGGTGCGCCGGTTTATGAACTTCTTGTCATGCAAATCTTCGGCGATTATCACGTTCATCATCGCATTGATGAGCGCTACGTCCGTGCCCGGTTTCTGGGCGACGTACAGTTTGGCGAATCTGGCGAGGTCTATTTCCCTGGGGTCGGCCACGAGAAGCTGTGCTCGGTTTTTGGCGACGGCCTGCTTTATGTCGAGCGCCATGACGGGGTGCGCCTCGGTCGTATTCGATCCGATGACGAAGATACAGCCGGCGTTGCGAATTTCGGCAATCGAATTTGTCATTGCTCCGCTGCCGAAGGCCCTGGCCAGCCCGGCGACCGTCGATGCGTGACACAATCTGGCGCAGTGATCGACGTTGTTTGTCCCGACGGCGGCTCGGATGAATTTCTGGAAGACGTAGTTATCTTCGTTGGTGCACTTTGCCGAGGAAAGCCCTGCGATACTGTCCGGGCCGTGGTTGGCCTTGATTTCGCGGAGCCTGCCGGCGATAAGCTCGATGGCTTCTTCCCACGTTGCCTGTTGGAATTTGCCGCTGCGTTTGATAAGCGGGGTGGTGAGCCTTCGGGTGTCGGCGACGAAGTCCATGGCGAATTTGCCCTTGACGCAGAGGTTGCCGTTGTTCGGCACTACTCCGACAGGACTGGTCACGCGGACAATTTCTCCGGTGTGCGTGTTTACATTTAGGTCTATCTGGCAGCCGACGCCGCAATACGGGCAGGTCGTTCTGGTTCGGGTGAGGTCTTTTCTTTGTCCTTTGCCTTCGGCCTTGCGTTCGTAAAGTGCGCCCGTGGGGCAGGTGGAGATACACTGGCCGCAGAGTTCGCAGGTCGATTCGTTCAGGGGGATATCGAAGAAGGTAGATACTTCGACTGCGGCGGCCCTTCCCTTAAAGGTCAGGGCTGCATCCATCTGGACCTCTTCACAGATTTTTATACACCTGCCGCAGCGAATACATTTATCCACATCGTAGCCGATGGCTTCGTTGCCTGTCATGCAGTTCTCGTCGCGGTCTCCGGCGCGTCCGGCCTGGAAGATGCCGTCGTCGAGCTGATATTCATAGGCATACTTGGCAAGGGAGCAGTGTCCGTGTTCATTACAGGTCGTACACACGCCTCGGTGCTCATAGAAGAGCAGTTCGAGAACGGTCTTTCGGAGTCTTCGGATTTCTTCGGTTTCCGTTCGGACGACCATTCCATCGGCTATGCCGAAGGTGCAGGCCGTCACGGGCGCCCGTTGGCCCTCGACCTCCACGAGGCATAGCCTGCAGGCCCCGGTTGGCGTCAGGCGAGGGTCATGGCAGAGATTTGGAATATCAATACCGTTATCGGCTGCGAGTTCGAGAATGGTCTGGCCCGGTCTGCCGGTAAGCCGCCTTTCGTTAATTGTGACTGTTATCTCGGACATTCCGTCAATCCGTCGTTAAAAATCCAAATCACACCGCAGGCACCTGACGGCCTCGGCCAACGCTTCTTGTCTGTCGAGGCCGAGGACGACTTCGGCGAATCCGCGCTTGCGATCTTCGAGTGGGATAAGCTGCTCTTGAGGTCGCTTCGGCGCGCTTTCGGGTGTCTCCTCGTCCGGTTTTGTGAACGAGAAACCTCTGTGCCCCGGCAGTTTTCCGTTGCCTCCGAGCATCTTGTCGATGCTGATGGCGGCTTGCTGTCCGGCGGCGATCGCCTTTATGACACTGGAAGGACCCGTTACGCAGTCGCCGCCGGCAAATACCTGCTCTACTCCGGTGTTGAAGCTGACCGGGTCCGCCTTGATAGTGCCCCATTTAGTGAGTTCCGGGCCGCCGGGGTATTCGGCAGGGGCCACGGAAGGGACCTGTCCTATCGCGGGTATCACGAGGTCGCATTCGATAATTTCTTCTGTTCCTTCGAGGGGTATCGGCCTGCGGCGCCCGTCGGCATCGGGCCTGCCGAGTTCGGCCCGGAGGAATTCGATGCCGTTCAAGGTTTTTTTCTTGCCGACGATTCGCTTGGGAACGGCGAGCGTCACAAGCTCGACGCCTTCCTCTATTGCCCCTTCTATCTCCTCGTCATAGGCGGGCATCTCTTCGCGAGTTCTTCGATAGAGTATTATCACCCTTGCGGCGCCGAGGCGGACTGCGGAGCGGGCGACGTCGATTGCGGCGTTTCCGCCGCCGAGGATTACTATCGTTTTACCACTGCAATCGAGGCCGGTGCCAAGGGCTCTATCGCGCAGGAACCGGAGCGAATCGATTACGCCGGCGAAATCAATGCCTTCGATGTCGATTCTTCTTCCGGTTTGTGCTCCGGTTCCGATGAAGACGGCCTTGAATCCCTGGGCGATCAAGTCTTTTGCGTTATCGATGCGATGGTCGGTTCGCAGTTCGATTCCGTGAGAGAGTATGAACTCTATTTCTTTCTGAAGAACTTGTTTCGGCAGGCGAAACTCCGGTATTCCGAGGGCGAGCATGCCGCCCGGTATCGGCTGGGCTTCGAATATGGTCGAGCGTCTGCCCTTTAGGGCGAGGAAGTATGCGCAACTGAGTCCCGCCGGCCCGCTACCTATGACGGCAAGTTCGGAATCGCCTCGAACGGGTCGAACGATGGGTGCTGAGAAGTCAGGCATATTGTCTGCGATATAGCGTTTGAGGGCCCTGATAGCGAGGGGCTGGTCGATTTCGCCTCGGTGGCAACGTTGCTCACAGGGATGGTCGCAGACTCGCCCGCAGACCGAGACAAACGGATTTCGGCGGCGAATAACGTTGGCCGCGTCGTTCAATCTTCCCTGCCCGGCCAATGCGAGATATTCCGGGACGTTTACCCTGGCGGGACAGGCATGCTGACAGGGCGCCCGGACGAGTCCTTCACATACTGCGGCCCGGCATGTTTTGAGCACTATATGCTCCTCGTACTCTTCACGAAAATGACGAAGGGTCGAGAGGACTGGGTTGGGTGCAGTCTGGCCGAGGCCGCAGAGGGAAGCCTTTTTGATGTCTTCTCCGAGTCGCTGCAGGGTGTCGAGGTCTTCGAGTTGCCCGTCGCCCCGCGATATCCTTTTAAGAATAGCGAGCATTTTTTTCGTACCGACCCTGCATGGTGTGCACTTGCCGCATGATTCGGACTGGACGAATTCGAGAAAGTACCTTGCGACATCGACCATGCAGGTATTCTCGTCCATTACAATCAGGCCGCCGGACCCCATTATCGCCCCGGCCTGCTGGATGCTGTCGTAGTCTATTTCGGTATCCAGATAGGCTGCTGGGATGCATCCCCCTGACGGTCCTCCCATTTGTGCGGCCTTGAATTTTCGCTGGTTTGGAATTCCTCCTCCGATTCCGAAGATTATTTCCCGCAGGGTGGCTCCCATAGGGACTTCGACCAGGCCGGTATTATTGACCTTGCCCGCAAGGGCAAATATTTTAGTGCCCTTGCTTTTTTCGGTTCCTATTCCAGCGTACCATTCGGCGCCGTTGGAGATAATCAGGGGGACGTTGGCAAGTGTTTCGACGTTGTTTATAACTGTCGGCTTGCCGAGGTATCCCTGCTCGGTTGGAAACGGTGGCCTTGGTCGCGGCATACCGCGTCGTCCTTCGAGCGAGGCTATCAGTGCAGTCTCCTCCCCGCA
The DNA here is from genome assembly GCA_016932835.1 of Sedimentisphaerales bacterium. GTDB lineage: Bacteria > Planctomycetota > Phycisphaerae > Sedimentisphaerales > Anaerobacaceae > JAFGCD01. The sequence continues at coordinate 42,605 of JAFGCD010000060.1, read as the reverse complement.
GACGAATGCTCCGGCGCCCTGCCTAATCTCGATATCGAAACTGAATCCGCTGCCGAGGATGTTCTTGCCGAGGAGTCCTGCGTCGGTTGCGGCCTTTATAGCCCGGGCGGCATTTCGGACCGCGCGCGGATACTCGGCGCGAACGTATATGAACCCGTTTCGGGCTTCGATTGCAAACCCGGCAATGAGCATTCCTTCAATTACGGCGTGGGGAGTTCCTTCGAGAATGCTTCTATCCATAAATGCGCCCGGGTCGCCCTCGTCTGCGTTGCATATCAGGCATTTGTCGCGGGTTTGCTTTGCCCTGCAGAGTTCCCACTTCAAGCCGGTGGGGAAGCCTCCTCCTCCTCGCCCGCGGAGTCCGGAATCCTTTATGATTCGAACGACCTGTTCGGGATTCAGGTCGGCGAGTGTTTTTACAGCCGCTGCGTAGCCTCCGGCGGCTATGTAGTCTTCTATGCTGCGCGGGTCTATCTTTCCGTTGTATTTGAAGACGTTTCGCTGCTGGCCGGCGTAAAAGGGGACGTCGTATTCATAGGTGATTTTTCTTCCGGTTGCCGGGTCCACGTACAGGAGTCTGTCTATTGGTTTTCCGCCGAGCACTGTTTGGGTTAGTATTTCCTCTACGTCTTCAGCCTGGACGCTCGGATAGAAGAACTGGTCGGGTAGGATAACAACGACGGGGCCCTTCTCACAGAAGCCGTGGCAGCCGGTCTGTTTGAGTCCGACGCGTTCGGCCAGGCGGTGTTTGCGGATGCAGTTTTGGAAAGCGTCATAGACTTCGCCGGATCCGAGAGCGGTGCATCCGGTGCCGCCGCATATAGTGACGACCAATTCGTTCGAATCGGCAGTGGGTTTCAGCGACCGCCGCAACTTGGCAAAATCGGATGCGGACACGAGCTTTTTCATCAGGCATTCTCCTTCGATGCCTGCCTGTAGCTGTTCAGCACGGTATCAACCTTGCGATATGTCATCTTTCCGTAGTATGTTCCGTCAACGACCATGACGGGGGCCAGCGCGCAGGCTCCGAGACAGGCGACGGTTTCGAAGGTGAACTCCATATCTTCGGTCGTTCCTCCCGGCTCTACTCCGAGATTCTGCTGCAAGGTCCTTATTATTCTCGAGCTTCCCTTGACGTGGCAGGCTGTTCCGCGGCAACACTTGACCGTATGCCTGCCGTGAGGTTCGAGGTAGAACTGCTCATAGAAGGTGGCGACACCGTAGATAGTGCTCGGCTCGATACCGGTTCGCCGGCTCATTTCCGCGAGAATATCTTTTGGCAGGTATCCGTAAGCGTTTTGGATCGCCTGCAGAAGGGGGATGAGCTCGCCTTTGCCGGCTTTCGGCATGGATTTAAGTATCTTATCCAGCGGCTTGAAATCCGAAGAGGGTTTTGCTCCGATGCTGCTGCCCATTAAACATACCAAAAAATTGCGAATCGCTCGCTTTCAATTATAGTGCGGGCGGATTGTACGGGCTGCGGGGCGGTATCGCAACCGAAAAACCAGTTTGTTCGAGATGTTTCATCGTTTTGCGTGCTGGTCGCGCTGCGCATCGCAAGGCCGCAGCGCCCATGGGCTTTTCATCAGGCGGCTGCTCTCGTCCTCGCCCCCCTCTTTTCTGCTTATTTTTTGATGCGGCCCGGCAAAGCCGGTGGAAAGTTGTTGAAATCGATGTGATATTCTGGTATAGTACTTACGTTGTGCGGGGATACTTCATGCAGAGTGTCGATGGCGGCATGAACACCTTGCGGGCAGTCTAATGAAGAATCGCGACTGGATTGAGATGAGGTTCGACGGTCACATTATTCGGCTGGCTCCGTTCATATTCGTGGCTGCTCTGGTTTTTGGCGGCACGGATAGAGCAGAGGCTGTGGATGTTCACAAGCTGCTGGAGTGGAAGATGGACGAGTCGAGCGGTGGTATTGCCTTCGACACGGCCGGGGTTAATAATGGGTTTCTGGCGGGTAATGCGGCGTTTGTGTCGGGGTGGTCCGGCAATTGCCTTGAATTCGGCAGCAGCGCTTATGTGTGCAATACCAGCGCAACGAATCTTCCGACCGGCGCCGGAGATGCGTGGACTATCAACATGTTCATCCGCCCGGATGCGACTCCCTCGGACTGGGCGGTGATCGGGGGCTTCGGAAATTTATACGACGGTGTCAGCCGGGGGTCTCGCTACATCATATACGGCGGCACTATCAACTTCTGGGGCCACTGGCTGGATATCTATTCCACCGGCGATTTCGAAGTAGGCGTCTGGCAAATGGTGACCGCCACGTACGATGGGTCGGTAATTCGGCTCTACAAAGACGCCGGGCCAATCGCCTCGCAATATGCGTCGCTTGCCATGGCGGCCTCTCGCGTTTATCTCGCTCCCTCGAAGTGGGGCGGGAATTTTACCGGCAAGATCGACGAGTTCACTATCTGGGATCGCGCGTTAAGTCCTGCCGAGATTGACGCATTGCAGCAGACGTCGGCAAAGGTCTATGTCACTGCGACCGATCCGTATCCCCCGGACGGGGCCGCGGCTGTCCATTCTGCGGTTGTTTTGAATTGGGATGCTCCTGCGGATGTTTTGAATCCCACGTATAATGTTTACTTCTCGGAAGACTCAAACGATCTTTCTCCGGTTGAATCATCCCTTACAGCGACAAGTTTCAATCCTTCCCCTCCTGGATGCACTCTCTCTTGCGCGACAGATTTTTATTGGCGTATTGATGTCGAAGATCCCAATATTATCGGCGAGCCCGTGGTGCATACGGGCGAAGTCTGGTCTTTTAGAACAGCCGGTCAGTCGCGTAATCCCGTCCCCTCCGACAATGCTACGGGTGTGAATCCGGGAACCACTCTGAGCTGGGACGAGCCTGGAAGTTGTGTCGAATCGCCTCTCTACAGCGTGTACTTCGGGACCGATGCGCGGGTGCTTTCCCTGATAGCGGCCGGGCAGACCACCAGAGAGCTCGCTCTTGCCGCAGAGGACATGCATTTTCTGACCGATTACTTCTGGCGAGTGGATGTAACCGACGGCGAGAACACCTACACAGGCGAGCTGTGGACATTCAGGACCAGATTCCATATTTTGCCCTGGGGCTGGGGTGAAAACGGGTCGTTGGTAATAGAGGATTGCTTTGATACGCTCAGCGACGACTGGCGCGAAATTTACATGCAGGGAACCGGATCGGGGGGCGGCGCTGTTGCCTCCGACGGAAGGATGCATCTGTCGGTTGCCGGTTCTAACAAGATTTACGGTCTTTATAATCTTACTTCTTTCGCCGGGCACTTTTGTGCGGAGATAGACTTCGCCTCCGACGATTTCTCCGGACTGGCGCTGATACAGAAGAACGGAGACTTGCCTGACGCGAATAATTTCACATCGATCCATGTCACCCGGAACTCCCAGAACAAAGTCGTAGTCAGTATTCGCGACAGACAGGCCGGCACAGACGATGTTCTGGACAACACCGGCATTGTCAACCTTAGCAGCGTAATGTTTGGGCAGAAGCGTTATGAACATCTGCTCGACGGCTCAAATACCTATTCTGTTCCCTATACCAGCACAAACAAGAGGTTTCGTATCTGCCGGGACGGTCCCGCGGGATTTTTCCACTTTTACTACGCAGTCAAGGCCTATATCCACGGTCAGTGGGCCGATGGCTGGATGGAGCTTGCTCCGTCGCGTGACTGGTCAATTTCCGGCAACGAGTTCTATGTTGCCCCGTATGTTTTCTCCGGCAACAGGGTCGCTGCGACCGCAATCTTCGACAACCTCAAGGTTATGCGGAAACCGACCCAGGATCAGGACGATTCGAACACAGGCTTCAAGGTCACGAGGCGCGAATACAACTGGTCCGGCTTCTCCGGCGATGCCGTAGTTATCAGTTTCGGCGACGATTTTGAGTACGACAAGGACTGCAAGTTCGTTTTCTGGTCGGAGAACAATTATGTTCCGGCGTGGCATTTGAACAATCAGCTTCAATACAGCTATGAGTTTCTGGAAACGTGGGGCGGCGGCAGCGTCGGCTGCCATGAGCCTATGTCCGACAGAATACTTCGCTGGTCCGACGTAGAAGTTATCGAGGACAACGACGTTCGCAAGGCTGTTCACTGGCATTACGTTCTGGCGGACCCGGACTATAAGACACCGGACGACGGCATCGGCGTTCAGTTGCCCGAGGCCGATGAGTACTGGACGTTCTATCCAGATGGAACAGGCGTAAGACGTATCCGCTACACTCCCAAACTCGACACCGATTTCCGCAACTGGCACGAGATAACAGAGGTGATCGCCATCGCCGGCTCCCTCAGCAATCCCAGAGATCATCATTCCTATCCGGCACTAACCGTTCTTAACCTGGACGGGAACGTTGACGACTATCATCCGGACCCTTATAACTCAGGCCCCTGGAACGCGGACACCGCCAATTGGAGCCAGATAATAACAGCCACTCATTTTCATAGCGCCCCGGATGCTTTCAGCGCCTTCTCACAAGCTCCGGACATTCCGCAGACTTACGCCTTCTACCCTCTGAATCCTGACATCTCATGGCACTGTGCTCAGTACGAGTTCGCACACTGGCCTGTGGGCAAGGAGCCGTTCTACAGCGACACCTTCAAGAGTCACGGCACATGGTCGGCCCAGGTCTCAAGCAACGGGCTGATGGGGATAGGCATACAAGGAGGAACAGGCTGGAGCAGTCACTACCTCATCGACGAGAGGGGCCGTAGATACCGCGAATGGGCATCTCTCGTGGGCTTGAATCCGCCGCGAGACAATAATGCATTGAAAGACAAGACCCGAACCTGGCTTTATCCCGGTACTGTCACCATGCTTGGACCCGACAGTGTCTTCGACAGTCTCGACTATATGCAAAAAGAAATCGTTTTCAGGAATACCGGCGATCAGCCAAGATGCAATTTTCTCCTTGAACCGGATTACACGACGCTTAATCCGACTTTCAGAATAAATAACTGGCCCCGCTGCTCGGCGAAGATATTCCTCGACGGCCGGAGGCTTTCCAGAGGCAACGATTTTTATTGGGCGTGCCGTCGCGGTCAACTTATCGTCTGGGTCAAAGGGCGGTTCGACTCTCCGACAACATTCGATATCAGCGCCTGTCCCGACGGCGACATCGACGGTGACTGTGACGTAGATTTCGAGGATCTGCGTGATTTTGTCGCCAACTGGCTCACTGCCGACGATGTCTCCGATTTCGACTGCAGCACCATGGCCGACCTAAGCGATTTTGCCGCCCTCGCACAGACCTGGCTCTACGGCAAGCCGTAGTGCGCCGGGGAAATCAAGGCCTGGTATTCTTCTGGGTCAATTCGAGCATCCGGCCGGCGCATCGCGACAAGGTTTTCATACTCGATTCGCACGTATTTATAAAAGCACTATCCCGCACAGGACAAACCCGGTTCAAGTCCGGCTCTCTCGTCCCAACCCGACACTTGAAAATACGAACCGTCCGAATTTAGACCTCCGGGCGCGGGAGCAGGTCGGCTCGTTTGAGGATTACGGGCGTGATGCTCTCCCAGCCTATGGGCATAAGATGAATGCCCGATACACCTTTGATATTGCGAACATGGTCGATCATTTCGAGGCAGATTTTAACGCCCTCTTCCTTCTGCTGCTCTTTGTCTTCGACGGCCTCCATTCGTTTTATGAGTTCATCGGGGATACTCATTCCCGCCACTTGCGTTTTCATGTATTGCAGGGCTCTGTGCGAGCGGACGGGTGTAAGCCCGGCCATGATATATGTTCTTTCGTGCAGACCTTCGGCGACGACCGTTTCCATCCATTTTGCGAACTTCTCGATGTCGAAGACACATTGTGTCTGGATGAAGTCGGCTCCGGCCTCGACCTTCTTGGCCAGTCGCATGACCCTGTATTCGAAGGGGTCGGCAAAGGGGTTCTCGACGGCCCCGATGAACAGCCGAGGCTCGTGTTCTTTTATAGGGTCGCCTGAGAGGAAGATTTTGTCGTCTCTCATGGCCTTTACCATTGCGATAAGCTGCATTGAATCGATGTCGTAAACGTTGGCTGCCTGGGGGTGGTTGCCGAAGGTCTGGTGGTCTCCTGAGAGGCAGAGGATGTTCTTTACGCCAAGTGCGGCGGCCCCGAGGATGTCACTTTGCATGGCGATTCTGTTTCTGTCGCGGCAGACCATCTGGACTACCGGCTCGACGCCGCAGGAAATCGCAATCGCCGCGGCTGCGATGCTGGACATTCTGACAATGGCCGTCTGGTTGTCGGTGATATTGGCGGCTTCGACGTTGCCGATGCAGTGCTGAGCCTTCTTCCTGACGGCCTCGGCGTTGGCGTTTTGTGGCGGGCCCAACTCTGCTGTTACGGCGAAGCGGCCTGCGGTGAGGACTTTCTCCAGTCTGCTGTCTGATTTCATAACATCGCCTCTTCGAACTTTATCTTTCTCTGGCCTGCGTTTGTGCTGGTGCGCCAGTCTTTAGGCTCTCTAATTTTCTTTAGATTATCGAGCTTTCCGATTTTCTTGAGCCGGTCGTAAATCAACTGCCAGGCGCACGGCAGTTCTTTATCGACTTCACAGACACCGTCTGCCGAGCCTCCGCAGGGCCCGTTCAGCAGTTTCTTTGCGCATCTGGCGATGGGGCATATTCCGCCGGTCCATTCGAGGACGCAGTCCCCGCAGCCGGCGCAGCGTTCGTCCCAGAGCGCGTGCTCGACGGGGTAACCCATGAATTTTGTATTTAGTCCGGGCAGGGTTACGGTATCGGGATGGCGCTCGGTCATTGCCTGGACGCCGACGCCGCAGGCAATCGAGAGGACGGCATCTACGGACTTGAGGTCTTCTGCCAAGGCGTCGATGAACTCGTATTCGCACTGTCTTTCGGGGGTCACCTCGATTATCTCTATGGGGCGGTCCTGTTTTTTTCTGGCGATTTTAATCTGCGAGGCAAGCAATTGGACGGCCTTTGCTCCGCCTGAAAAACAGATGGTGACGCAGCCTCCGCAGCCTGCGAGCATTATCCTGTCGCAATCCTTTATTGAGTTGAGTATCTCGTCGAGCGGTTTTCTGTCAGCAACTATCATTTGAACGCCCTTTCTTTGAGAAAATCTTCTGTTTCTGTGATATGTTTGAAAATGCCAAGCTCCCCGGCCCGGATTCCCAATGCCAGGCCCATAAGCTCGGTGAAATAAAATACGGGGATATGGAAATTCGTTCCGAACTTTCGGTTGATTTGTGTCTGCCTGCCGTCGAGATTGGCATGGCAAAGCGGGCAGCCGACGGCAATCGCATCGGCTCCGACGGCGGCTGCATCGGCGAGTATTTTTCTCGTGAGTTCCAGGACGACCTCGGTTTTTGTAAGCGCGAAGGCCGCCCCGCAGCAAAACGTTTTCATATTCCAATCGAGGGCCTCTGCTCCGAGGGCCTCGATGAGCGATTCCATCTGTGTCGGATTCTCGAAATTAGTTTTGCCTGTGACTTTAGGCGGCCTGGTCATGAGGCAGCCGTAATAGCAGGCGATCTTCATGCCGTCGAGACTCCTGACGACTTTTTCCTTGATGGCTTCGAGGCCGAGCCTGTCGGTAATCACGTCCAGCATGTGCAGGACTTCGATATCGTCCGGACATTTCGAGCCGATGATCGTTTCGACATCCTTTCGCAGGTTATCGTCGGCCAGTTTCTGCTTTGCGACCTTCAATCTTGAATAGCACGATGCGCACGGCGCACAAATTTCTTTCAAATCGCCCATCTCGCGCACAAGCGCGATATTCTTCGCAGGCAGAGCAATCGACATCAATTCATCCTTCTGATGGGCCGGTGAGGAACCGCAGCAAACCCAGTCCTTTATCTCCGCCAATTCGATGCCCAGCGTTTCGCAGACCTTCCTGGTGGAGATGTCGTATTCGACGGCGCTGGAATGCAGCGAACAGCCCGGATAGTATGCCAGTTTCATTTTTTCAGTCTCCGTGCCCCGGCGAACATTTTTATCATTGCAAAAGGCTTTTTGAATGAAGGCCACAACTTTAGTTTGCCCTTTCTAATCATTTTCATTCCCAGCCCAATATCTTTAGCGGGTTTGCCGCTGAGGAGATTCAGCGAGACGACGATACCGGGTTCGTAGGCCCTTCCCATGAATTTGATCATCGTCATCCACAGTCGATTGAACAAGGGCAGCTTATTGCTCTGTGCCTTGATCTTTCTTTCCTGGACGATGATTCTCATCGTATCGACAACATGGGCGATATCGATATCGGCGGGGCATCTTGCAGAGCATGTCTGGCATGAGAGACAATACCAGATAGTATTTTTCTTCATGGCCTCGTCGGCCATGCCCAACTGGGCGTATCGCATCAATTCGGTGGGCGTACTGTCCATAAACATCCTGCTCGGACAACCCGAAGCGCACTTTCGGCACTGGTAGCACATAAAGACGTTCTCGCCGCTTCGCCTTTGGATTTCGCCGGCGAAGCCCGGGTCGAGCGTGACATTTTTCTGCTGCTTGCTGACTTTCATGTTTCCAAAGTCTCCTTACACCCGTCATTTGAGACGGGTCCGAGCTCTTTGATTCTTTGGGTCATTTCTTCGACAATCTCGGCGAAGCGTCCGCCCATCGCGGAAGAGAGGTTGAACATTTCGATTCTCTGCGGGTTTATTCCTACTTCCCGGAGGAGTTTTTTGACATAGTCCACACGTTTCTTCGCACGGAGATTGCCCCGGAGGAAGTGACATTCGCCTTCCATGCATCCTGCCACGAATACTCCGTCGGCGCCGTCTTCGAATGCTTTCATGAGGTACAATGCATCGGCCTTTCCGGTGCAGGGCAGGCGAATGATTCGCACGTTGGCGGGATACTGTATGCGCATAGCTCCGGCGAGGTCCGCGGCGGCAAAGGCGCAGAAGTTACAGCAGAAGGCCACTATCTTCGGTTCGAATTCACTCATTTCCGACCAATTCGTTTTGTTCGTTAAGGAGGGCCCTGGTTTTCGAGACCACCTGGGCATCCTTATAGTGCATCAGTTGTATTGCCTTTGCGGGGCATTCCGCCGCACAGATACCACAGCCATGACACATTGCGGCTTCAATTTCCGCGACGCCTTCGGCGTTTATCCGGGGCACGTCATAGGGGCACGTTCGCACGCATGTAAGGCAGGCGGCGCATTTGTCGGCGTCCACGACGGAGACGACGCCGCTGACTTCCATAACCTCGGCGGACAAAATTCTCGCGGCCCTTGCGGCGACGGCCTGGGCCTGGGCAACGCTTTCGTCGATAAACCTGGGGCTGTGGCACGCGCCGCAGAGAAACAGGCCGTCCGATGCGAAATCAACGGGTTTGAGCTTCATGTGTGCTTCGAGAAAGAAGCATTCCAGGGTCAGCGGTACTTTGAAGGCCAGGCCGACCTTGTCGTTCTCCTGCGAAGGGACTATGGCCGTGGTCAGTACAAGGGCATCGGGGGAGAAACTCAAATCGAGCCCGGAATTAAGGTCTTTGGCGCTGACTTTCAGCTTGCCGGCGTCGTCCTGAGATACGAGCGGTTTATTGTCCATGTCGTACCGGAAGAACAGGACGCCGAGTTCGCGGGCCTGGTTGTAGTACTGCTCTCTGAAGCCGTAGGTGCGGATGTCCCTGTAGATTATCGCAACGGTCGCCTTGGGATTGGCGTGTTTTATTGCAATGGCGTTTTTGATCGCCTCGGTGCAGCAGACTCGGCTGCACATCTGATTATCGGGTATCCGCGAGCCGACGCACTGAATCATGACGACCTCTTCGAGGTTCGCGGCGAAATCAGGGGCGGCTTCGAGCTTTTCTTCAAGCTCCAGTTGGGTGCAGACCCTGCCGTTGGCTCCGTAGAGATATTCATCCTGTTTCGATTCGTGCGCGCCGACGGCGATTATACCGATGCCGTGTTCTATTTCGATATCGTCGCCGCTGCTGTCTATTACGCTTTTGAAGTTGCCGGCAAAGCCTTTGCACTCTTTGACAGTTGAATTCGCATAGACAGTCACCCGCTGGTCAGCTTCTATTTCGGCTTCCAACTGTGCGAGCAGTTGGGGCGGTTTGTATCCTTCGACGGTGTTTTTGATTTTTTTCAGGTTTCCTCCGAGCTTATCGCTCTTCTCGATCAGGTGGACGTCGAATCCCTGGTTGGCTATCGACAGGGCGGCGGTCATTCCTGCGACACCGCCTCCGACAATAAGCGCGCTTCTTTTGGGGACATAAGTGGTCGTGGTCAAAGGCTCGATAGTCCTGGCGCGTCCGACGGCCATTCTGACCAGTTCGACAGCCTTGTCTTCGGCAAGATCGCCCATTCTGGCATGGACCCAGGTGCACTGGTCGCGGATATTCGCCATTTCAAACAGATAGCTGTTCAGGCCGCCCTGTCGTATTGTCTTGCGGAACAGCGGCTCGTGGGTTCTCGGTGTACAGGAGGCGACGACGATCCTGTTGATGTCATACTCTTCGATCTTTTCTTTTATTGCCAGCAGGCCGTCGGGCGAACAGGTGTACATCAAATCGGTTGCGAATACGACGTTTTTGAGTCCGCCTGCATAGTCTGCGACCCTTCGGCAATCGATAACACTTCCTATATTTGAGCCGCAGTGGCACACGAAGACGCCCACTCTGGCCTCGGTTTTCGAGACATCTTTCTCCGGCGGGAACCGCTCGGGGGCAATCTGCGTTCCTCTGGCATCGGCAAGCAGCTCCATTGCAAGTGCGGCGGCGGCGCCGGCCTGGGTTACGCTCTCAGGGACATCTTTGGGGCTCTCGAATGCCCCTGCCAGATACACGCCGGGGCGTGAAGAGGCCGCCGGCATGAACCTCGCCGATTCTGCGAAGTTGTACTGATTAAGGTCGATTTGGCAGACGTTTGCGAGTTTCTCGGCCCCTGCCTGCGCGCAAAGGCCGCTGGCCAATACGACCAAGTCGAATTGCTCTTCGAGCCAGTCGCTGCCGTTTTCGGTAAATTCCAGCGAGAGATTTCCGGTGTGGAAATCCTGGCGAACGGCTGAGGGCCGGGTGTAGATGTACTCGACGCCGTATTTGTCTTTGGCGCGTTCGCAGTATTCGTCGAACCCCTTGCCGAACGCCCTTACGTCCATGACGAATATTTTGCACTGTGCATCGGGCAAGTGCTCTTTTGTAATAATCGCCTGCTTCGTCGAGTACATGCAGCAGACGGTCGAGCAGTATGGGTTATCCTGATCACGCGAGCCGACACATTGTATGAATGCGATTTTTTTCGGGTGGGCCCTGTCGGAGGGCCTTTGTATGTTTCCGCCGTAAGGACCGGAGGCGCTGATTATCCTCTCGTAATCCATGCTGCTGACGACATTTGGGAATCTTCGGTATCCGTATTCGCCCTTTTTTTCGGCGTCGTAGAGTTCGAATCCCGGCGCGAGGATTAGCGCTCCGACGTCCAGCGATTTTTGCTTCGGGGTATCGTCGTATAGGATTGCGCCGGCCTGGCAGACCTTCTCACACAGGCCGCACCAGGAGCAAACGGCACAGAACAGGCACCTTTGCGCTTCGGCTCTGGCGGTTTCTTCGGTGAATCCGAGGTCCACTTCCTCGAACGTTTTTCGCCTGTCGAGGGCGATAGTGGGCATTTTGTGGCGGTGAATGATTTTTTCCTTCCGTTCTTTAAGTTCCTCAGCGGTGATCTCGACTACCGGCTGGTCGTATTGCTTCGGCTGGAATTTCTCGCCCTTGATGTAAGCTTCTATCGCCTTTGCCGCCAACTGGCCGTCGGCGGTTGCCTGGACGACGCTGGCGGCCCCGCGAATTACGTCTCCTCCGACGAAGACTCCTTCCCAGGAGGTCATGCCGGTTTCTTCATCGACTTCGACGGTTCCTCGCCTTGTCAGTTTTATCTTGCCGCATTGTCCCAAGAGGCCGAGGTCCGGTTTCTGGCCTATGGCGACGATTAGTTCATCGGCCTTTAGTATCTCTTCGGTTCCGGGGACAGTTTCAAGCTCAAGTCGGCCCCGGACAAATGCCATTTTCTTTACGCTTAGCAGTTCCAGTCCTGTGAATTCGGCGTTTTCGACGATGATCTTTTTCGTGGCCTTGCCTGCTTTTATATCGACTCCCTCTTCCTCGGCCCACTCGGCCTCCCAGGGATACGCAGGCATTTTGTCCCTGGCTTCGAGGCAGACGACCGAGACTTCTTTTGCGCCCAAGCGAAGTGCTGTTCGTGCGCAGTCCATTGCGACATTTCCGCCGCCGATTACTGCTACTTTTTGTTTTACGGCGGTTTTATTTCCCAGCCGAACGTTTCGCAGGAAATCGATACCGCTCGATGTATTTTCCGAATCCTCGCCTTCGATGCCCATTTTTATGCTCTTGTGGGAGCCGACCGAGAGGAAGACCGCTTCGTAACCTTCAGCGAACATCGCATCGATATCGTCCTGGCCTTGAATATGGCTGTTGAGCTTGACCTCGATGCCGTAGTCGAGGATGTTTTGGATATCTCTTTCGATCACCTCGGTCGGGAGCCTGTATTCCGGGATGCCGATCCTCATCATTCCTCCGAGCACGTCGTGCTTCTCGAATATGGTGACGGCATAGCCGGCCTTTCTCATATCCAGGGCCGCGGCCAATCCTGCAGGGCCCGACCCGATAACCGCCACCTTCTTTCCGTTTTCTTCTATCGAAGCCTGCTTCTGCTGGGGCGTTGGTTCTGTTGCCTGTTCGTGGTGGCGGTCGGCGAGAAACCGCTTGATATATGCAATCGCAACGGGGCTGTCGAGATTCTTTCGGTTGCAGATCTGTTCGCAGGGATGCTCGCAGATTCTTCCGCATATCGAGGGGAATGGGTTATTCTCGGTTGCCGAGTCATATGCCTCTTCGTATTTTCCGGCGGCGGTAAGTGCGACATAGCCGCACGGGTTGCCGTGTATGGGGCAGCTATCGTGACAAGGCGGCACGCCAATCCTGGTCATGGCGAACTTATTTGGCACGGCCTGTGGATATTGCTTGAAGACCGCTTTTCGGTCATTGAGAAGCTGATTGTATTCATCGGGCACGGCGACGGGGCAGACCTGGGCACAGTCACCGCAGCCGGTGCACTTGTCCATATCGACATAGTTGGGTTTTACAGCTAATCGTGCGGTGAAATTTCCGGCCCGGCCCGACAGTTCGACGAGTTCGGCATTGGTGATTATCTCGATATTCCTGTGCGTGCCCGCGGTGACCAGTCGCGGTGACATGGTGCACATTGCGCAATCGTTGGTGGGGAAAGTCTTGTCGAGCTGGGCCATGTGGCCGCCTATAGCGGTGCCGGATTCGACGAGATAGACCTTGAACCCGGCGTCGGCGAGGTCTAAAGACGCCTGAATTCCGGCAATGCCGCCCCCGACGACCATTACCGAACCGGTTTTTCGGTCCTTTTTCTTCATTTGCGATTTGATTTAATATCTTTGCCTGTGGAGGCTGGATTGTAGGTTCTCAAATGGAGAATTGCAACTCCAAAGGTGTATCACGGGCGAATCGACGGCAACACAACGTTATCAGCTACGCCGAAAGATCGCAAAAAGTGCGGAATAATCCAGCAGAAGATGTTTTCGGTCGGCTATCGGTCCGGTGTCGTTATTGTTCCGCCTGCGACGATGTCGGAGCGGTCGTCGTATAAAACCAGTCTCTGGCCCGGGCATGGTGCGAACTGAGGCTGGTCGAATTCGACGGTTACAGTGCTCTCTGTCAGCCCGACAATGCTGCAAGGGTTGGGGTCGCCGTATGAGCGAATCTTGGCAGAGAGGCGTTTGCCCGGGACCAACTCGTCTGGTATCAGCACATTCAGCGATTGGGCAACGATTTGCCTGGAGCAGACCTGGTCTCTTGTGCCCAGCGCTATGGTGTTGGCCGCGGCGTCTATTCTTCCGACGTACAGAGGCTTGCCACCGGCAAAACCGATTCCTCGTCGCTGGCCAAGGGTGTAGTTCGAAATGCCTTTATGGTGCCCTATTTTGTTGCCCTGCATATCGGTGATGTCGCCGTTCCTGTCGGCCTGCTCTACGGCCAGGGCGGCGCGATAGTCTCCGGCACCTGCGAAGCAAAGCTCCATACTCTCTGCCTTCTGGGCTACACTTAGGCCGAGCTCGGCGGCGGTTCGACGGACCTGGTCCTTGGTCAATCGGCCCAGTGGGAATGCCAGGTGATGCAGCTTCTCTGCGGGGATGGCGTAGAGGAAATAGCTCTGGTCCTTGTCGATATCCCTTGCTCGTCCGAGGCGGGTCAGGCCGTTTGTTGTGCGGATTCGGGCATAATGCCCCGTCGCCAGATGCTCGATTCCGAATTCGGCCCGGACAAAGTCCCATACCAGCGAGAATTTCAGCAGAGTGTTGCAGTCTATACACGGGTTCGGGGTATGGCCCATCGCGTAGGCTCGGCGGAAGCGCTCGATGATCAGTTCCTCGAACGCCTCAGCAACATCCACGAAATAGTGTGCTATTGCGAGTTCGCCGGAGAGCGAAGCGACATTAGTCCTGCCACAGGCCTGGGGGGGCGCATCGCATGTAACTGGTATCTTCATCGTAATGCCGAGGACATCCCAGCCTGCCTCCTTGAGCAGATGCGCACTGACGGTGCTGTCCACTCCGCCGCTCATCAGAACGGCTATCTGCCGCGACGGGTCTTTACGCGGCTTCCAGGGCGCGAGGCTCGGCGGCATCAACTTGATTTTATGGCTTTTATTCGTCATCGTTGCTGCACCACGAGTGCATATCAATCGTCTATACAACAGCAAAAAGCCGGATTCGGCAAGGTTATCTTCAAGATTCAGACCTGCACACAGAGAATCGCCCTGGCCTTCGGGGACTGATAATCTCCTTATGGGTCCGGCATTCTAAACGGGTCGAGGCTGCGAAGGTCCTATACTGCAGAGCTTGACAGAAGCGGAGAATGAGAGGCAGCTTCTGTTATTTGCCTCCTTACCCTGGAAATAGCTTGAAGAACAGGGAGATTTCCGGTATAATAACCTTTTATTGGCAGCGAGAGCGTGACGGAGAAGGTTTCGGACTAACGCTCTATAGTTAGGACGTTTTGGGGCGGGGATGATGAAAAGCACGGCATTTGTGTTGGGTTTTATCCTCCTTTCGGCTGGCCTGGCCAGCGGGGTGTGTCCGCGCGCCGACCTGAGCAACGATTGCGAAGTCGGATTCGAAGATGTCGGCATTTGGCGGGGCAGTGGCTCCTTGAGGATGCGAGCACCGGTGTCGATTCTCCCGACCTTGACGGCGTTGACGGGGTCAACATGCTGGATTTCGCCCTCCTTACACACTCCTGGGCGGAAAGAGGCCATCCGATAGTCATAAACGAATTGATGGCATCTAACTCGGCCTTTGATAAGGATCCTCAAGGGGATTACGACGACTGGATTGAGCTCTACAACGCAGGCGACGAACCTTTCGACGTTGGCGGCATGCACCTGACCGACGATCTCGGCGAGGCAATGAAATGGCAAATACCGGATGTCAATTCGCTTCTGACTACTATCCCGGCGCATGGTTTCCTTCGGATATGGGCGGACGAGGATATTACGGCGACGCCTGGCCTGCATGCCGACTTCGAACTTGACTCAAGCGGCGACAAAATAGGCCTTTTCGATGCGAACGGCACGGTTCTTATTGACAGCGTGCTTTATCCGGTGCAGAGTTCGGACATTTCTTACGGTCGCTATCCTGACGGCGAACAGGACTGGCGTTTTATGGCTCTGGCCAGCCCGAATGCTCCGAATCTCGAGGCCTACCTGGGTCGTGTTGAAGATGTCGAATTCAGCCATGAGCGTGGATTCTACGACGAGTCTTTCTACCTTACGATTGCCACCGAGACCGATGACACCAACGTGTATTTCACCACCGACGGCCTGGAACCATATAATTCCGGGGGGCTTGGTGAGACTGCTGTTCTCTATTGCGGTCCGATTCTGATCGATTCAACCATGTGCGTTCGGGCGACGGGGCTGAAGGGCGGCTTCATGCCTTCGCCGACAGAAACGAATACTTATATCTTCGGCGCCGATTTGGCCATCCGGTCGCTGCCTGTCATCTCGCTTGTCGGGGATGAGCAGGCTGCATTTTATGAGCCGAACGGCGTGATGGCTATTGTCGGCGGGCAGTATGAAGATGGTGTCTGGACGCCGGACGGTCCGGAGTGTTACAATAATCCGATGAGTTCCGGTATGGCGTTCGAGCGGCCTGTTTCGTTCGAGTTCTTCAATACAGGCTCCGAGCCGGATCTGCAGGTCGATTGCGGAATCCGAGTGCACGGCAGCGACTGGGTGCGACAGCGATACCGACGGTGCGAAGGGTATTGGGAAGGATACTGCAAATTCTCTTTCAGGCTGTATTTCCGGGGACTCTACGGCGAGAACAGGCTGAATTACGGGCTGTTTCCCTATGGTCTTGATGAGTTCGAGAGTATTGTGATTCGAGGGGGGCACCAGGACAGGGTCAATCCCTTCATCAGGGATGAACTTGTCCGCCGGCTGCACCTGGACATGGGCCATGCGGCAAGCACGGGCACAAACGGCAACGTTTTCATCAATGGCGAGTACAAGGGCTATTACAACCCCTGTGAACACATCAAAGACGATTTCTGCCGGGATTATTACGACAGCAAAGAGGATTGGGATGTTATCACCAATACCGGCGTTCGCGACGGCGACCGGGTATCCTGGTCGGAGCTTTTCAACTGCGCAAAGACCTGTGATTTGTCCGATCCTTTACGGTATATGGACTACGCCTCTCGTCTTGATATCCCGGCGTTCGCCGACTACTTGATTCTTCAATTGTGGTCCGGCAACTCGGACTGGCCCATGAACAACTGGGTTGCGGCGAGCGAGCACTCTCCTGATGGGATATGGCGTTTTTTCGTATGGGATGCCGAGGGGGGGATGTGGCCTTGGCTGCTGACGACAGTTTATTTTGACCGCCTGAATACCAAAGTGTTTGATTCGGCCTGGGCGATATCGTGGTTCTATTCGGCGGTGAAAGTGAACGAGGACTTCAAACAGATTTTCACGGACCGCATCTGCAAACATTTCTTCAACGGCGGCGCATTGACAGAGGCAAACATAACAAGGCGCTTCTTCGAGCTTCGCGATCAGATGTCGGTCCAGATTCCTGTGATGGACCCATACATTCCGGATGTATGGGTTCCGAATCGGCTTGGCATTTTTCTCGATGCGTGCAGGGCCGAGGGAGTTTTCACGTGCATCGGCCCGCAGTTTCGCATCAACGACATTCCACCACAAGAGAGGCATGTTTCCTGCGGCGATATTTTGACTATAGTCGATTCAAACGTTGCCCGCGAGATATATTACACTATGGACGGCAGTGATCCCCGTGTCGATATTTTCACCTCACACGAGACGGGGCTGCCCGCGGGAGGCCTCTCGGATACAGCAATCCGATATACCGGCGGGCTGGCTTTGACGGAGAGTTCCCGCATCCTGGCCCGCACACTCGATAACGGCGTCTGGAGCGGCCTGACCGAGGCGGTTTTCTCGGTGGGCGCCGTTGCCGACAGCCTGCGGATTACAGAGATCATGTACAATCCGCTGAATACCGGCGATCCAAATGACCCTAACGAGGAGTATGTCGAGCTGACGAACATCGGCCATGATGCGATAAATCTGAATCTTGTGCGGTTCACCAGCGGGATCGATTTCACATTCGGCGATTTGGAGCTTGGCCCCGGTGACTACGTTGTGGTTGTTAGGGATGAGGATGCGTTTCTCTCGGCCTATCCGAGCTTCTCCGGGATAATCGGGGGTGAGTATTTGGGGCGTTTGGATAACGACGGGGAACGAATTGTGCTGCAGGATGCGGCGGGGGCGGTAATTTGCGATTTCAAGTACAGCGACGGTTGGCGCAGCATCAGCGACGGCGGCGGGTATTCATTGACCATCGTAAGGCCGGACAATCCGGATCCGAATACATGGGCTCTGAAGGACGGCTGGCGCGCCAGCGCCATGCTCGCTGGTTCCCCCGGCTTCGACGACGGGGGGATTATCCCGGACCCCGGCAGTATCGTTATCAATGAAGTTCTTGCCCATTCGCACGACGAGGCCCCCGATTGGATCGAGTTGCATAATACGACCGATGCGGCGATCGAGGTAGGCGGCTGGTATCTCAGCGACGACCGGCTTGAGTTGATGAAGTACCGCCTGAAGGACGGCACTATCATCGATGCCGGCGAATATCTGGTGCTTTTCGAGGACGTCAACTTCGGCGGAGGCAGTACGGATACCGGCAGTATCACCGGTTTTGCATTGAGCGAAGACGGCGAAGAGGTCTGCCTTGCCTCAGCGGACTCCAATGGTCTGACGGGGTATCGTGTCGTCGAGAGTTTCGGGGCATCCTACACCGGAGTATCGTTCGGCAGATATTTCAAGCGCAGCACCGGGACGTACAACTTTGTTGCAATGGATCACGGTACGCCCGGTCAGGCCAACTCTTACCCTTTGGTCGGGCCGGTAGTTATCGGCGAGATTCTGTATCATCCGGATTGGCCGGAAGGTGGTTCTTATGTTAACGACCGATACGAATATATTCGGCTGGACAATATCACGGGTTCGGCTGTCAGTCTGTGGCGCGAGGACAAGAATCTTGGCTGGAGGTTTACCGAGGGCATCGATTTCAGCTTTCCGCATTGGCCCGATGAGGTAACTCTTGCAGCCGGTGAACACCTATATGTGGTCAGAGACCCGAACGCCTTCATGTGGCGATACCCTCATGTTCCTGTGAATAAGGTTTTCGGGCCGTATTCGGGCAAGCTGGACAATGACGGCGAGCGTATCGAGTTGTGCATGCCGGGCGATATAGACAAGTATGGTCGGCAGCAGTATATCCGGATCGAAAGGGTGACATACAGCGACGGGTCGCATCCTGGAAGCGAACCCGGCGAGGCTGATCTCTGGCCCGTCGAGGCCGACGGAATCGGCAAAGCTCTGATCCGCATAGCATCCGAACTCTACGGCAACGACCCGAATAACTGGGTCGCAGGGGAGCCTTCACCGTTGTAGCGGTCGAAGATTCTCAGTAGCCTGCCAGCCAGTTATCTGCGAATATCATCAGGTCCTGTATGTCGATAGCGCCATTCGGGGGAACGCTGATATCGCAGACCGGATTGTAGTCAGCCTGCCATTCCCTGGTCAGCCACGCTTCTGACAGAACTGCAAAGTCGCAGAAATCCACATCTCCATCCGGCTCGAAGTCGCCCGGCCAGGGCGAATCCATGAATCTTATCCGTCGGCAGTTAGTCAGCTCCGCTCCGGTCGGCTCGGTCAACTCTACGCGAATTTGCTGTATGCCTTCGGTCGGCAGTGATGTCACTTGTATATGCTTGACCGTCTCGCCCGGCGGGAACTGCAGGCAGCCTGAGTCGAAAAGGTCGGCGTTGACGAAGACATCATAATCGACGGATACCATACCCGTCGTAAACGTGCTCAAGCGAACCGGTATTTTGTCGCTAAAGTCGGCGAGAGGGTATATTTTATCCGCAGTTGCCAGGGCGATCCCGACCTTTCGCGAAGCAGTTGCCAGGAACGGCTCCAGTTCATTCGGATGAGCAGGATTGCCCGTCGGGTTCCATATTTGGTTTTCGGGGTAGTACGGATTCGGCGTGCTGAGGCAGTTGTCTCGAATTTCCATCTGGGAGACGTGTTCGGTCCAATTGTCCCAAGCCATCCCCCATACGTTCCGGTGATTGAACAGAAGCAGGGAGTCCGTTACTTTGAGGAAATTGCCGGCGTAGCTTCGTGCGGCATTGTCGCCGAGTCTGGCTCCGACGAGATTTGCGGTGCTGAGGCAATGGGTCGCATTGACATCGGGGCCGCTGTAGCCGCATTCGATTCCCTGGCCACAGTTCAGGATTACTGTTTCGTTGACCTCGGCCATTTTTGGTCCCGACCATGCCATCGCTTCATGGTAGCACGACTCGAACCAGCATCCGCTAACGGTCACGACGCCAGCGGCGCTTGCCCCGGCATCGATTCCGTCGTCGAGGGTCCATCCGATGAGGCAGTTGCGGAAGGTATGCGTGCCGGTTGTGAGATATATTGCGTCATTGTCTCCATCGACGAATTCCGCTGTTGCGGAAGGACACTCAATCAGCGCGCAGTCTTCGAAGGCTACACTACCGCCGTTGTATTGTCCTGCTGTCGTGCATTTCTGGACCAGGCAACCTGTCATTGTCAATGAAGCATTCTCTCCATGTCCGGCCTGGCCTTGGTTGTCAACGATATAGCAGTCGGTCAAGGTCAGTTCCGCGCCGCCGGCAAGATTGAACAACGCCTGTTCGGTGCGGTGGCTGTAGTCGTGTGTGAAGTAGTCGGGGTCATCGCCGCTTGCAGTGAATATGGCTCCGGTGATTATGCCTCGGGATGAACTTGACGGCAGGACGAAGCCGCCCCAGGGTTGTGTTCTGTTTGCAGCAGTGAATATAACCGGCTGCTGCTGCGTGCCGTTGACGATAACGGCGCCCCTTACGGAAATCTCTACCCCCGGGTCTATTACGATTACGCTTCCTGCTCCTATTGTCAAAGCAGCGCCTGCTTCTATCGTCATTGGATCATCGGGGGGGACATTGATTCGGATTCTGGCGTTTTCAGGCCAGTCGGTCGAAATGGAGATGTCGTCGGAGACTATCTGCCATGTCGTAGCTTGCTCGATGTTAATCTGCTTTTGTTTTTGCAGGGAATTGACCCGGGCCATATAGGTTAGAAGGCCTTGTTCCGAGGCCCCCGGCAGAAAAACAGAGCCTACTCCCCGGATTATCTGGAGGGGGTAATGCTCGAAACCGTCGGGAGCGATCACGCCGTTGACGCCGAGTCTTTTGCCTGAGCCATCCTCGAGTCGCGCCACTATTGGAATATCAAGGTTCATAGGGTAGTTTTCGGGGGCGATTATTTTCAGATTGGCGTTGTCGAACTCATTCGCAGCCGAGTCGGTCATTGGATATGGCGTCCAGACCGGCAGGCCCCATTCGGTATTGCCTCGCTCACTTGCCCTGACTATGAATCGAACGAGTCTGCTTTCCTGGTCGCCGGAGGGCTGCTCTTGCCGATAGACATTCAACTCATAGTATTCCGGCTCGTTGATCTGTATCCATTCATCGGTCGCAATCGTTTGGCCGTTCAGTTCGGCGGTATAGTCGAAACCGGCTTCTGCATTGATTCGGAAGGAGACGGTATCGGCATAGACGGTGCGGTCGGCCACTCCCTCGATTGAAATAGCGGCTGACGCCGAGTTTGCGCAGGCCAGCAGGACCAGAAGCAGGATAAGTCCGGCGCCCGGCCACAATCCAGGCACACCGGGCCTTTCGGCAAATTCGACAACAGAATCCTTGGAGGCAATCATCACTACTCGCTCGCTGAGGTCTTCATCATCACTATCATTATGATACCATATTAACGACCTGGGAGCAACCACCATTGTGGTGCGACGCCTGGTTTCTCAACCGGTTTCTGGCGGCGAGTGGTCTGCATCGCAGGGAGTTTTGATGCGGCTATTCGACTCTTCGGCGCTATTGCGCCGGTCGAGGGGGAGGAAGATTGTGAAGGTTGTTCCCTTCTCGATTTCGCTTTGCACTTCGATTCTGCCGCCGTGCATCGTGACAATTTTTTTAACGATGGCGAGGCCTAATCCGGTTCCCTGGATGTGCTTGCCGGGGTGGTAAACTCGGTAGAACCGGTCGAATATTCTGGGCAGCGCCTCTTTCGGTATTCCCATGCCGGTATCACATACGCTGACAATCAGTTGTTCGCTGCCCTTGAGTACCGATATCTTCACACTGCCTCGCGGGGGGGTGAACTTGATTGCGTTATTCACGAGGTTGGTGAGGACGGACTGGATTCTGTCGGCATCTCCCTCGAAGGGCAGCAGATTCTCGTCTATTTCCGATTGGAGGTCGATATGTTTTTTGTCTGCGAGCGGGCGCAGAGCCGTTACCACCTGTTCTGCCAGTACATCGACGTCCATGGGCTCTCTCAGAATCTGTATCGTTCCCGATTCGATTCGCGATATTTCCAGAAGCCCTTCGATGAGCGTAGCCAGTCGGTTTGACTCTTCGTCGATGATTTCGAGGAATCTTTTTCGAGTATCCTCGTCCATGTTCGGGTCGTTGAGGATTGTTTCCGTGTAGGCTTTGATTGAGGTCAGGGGGGTGCGCAGCTCGTGCGATACCGAGGAGATGAAATCCTGCTTGAGTCTTTCGATCTCGCGCTCGCGGGAGACGTCGCGAAAGACTATGACTATGCCTGTTATTGCTCCGTCGGCGCCGATTATAGGTGCTGCCTTGGTCGATATAGGGCGTTCGCTGCCGTCCATCGCAAGGAGGACTTCGGAATCGGGTCCAAGCTCGGTCTTGATCGATTTGAGGACCTTATCTACGGGACTTACGATCCTTTCTCTGGTGCGTTCGTCGGCGATCCTGAAGATGTCGTCGAGTTTCCTATCCTGTACATATTCGAATTCCCAGCCTGCGAGCACTTCTGCGACCCTGTTGAACAGGACGATGCGCTTCTGCGGATCTACGACAATGACTCCGTCTCCCATGCTCGAGAAGGTAACCGAGAGCAATTCCTTCTCGACATTGACCTTTTCTGTTCGTTCTTCCACGAGCGTTTTTAGATTCTCGCGGTACTTGTTCATTTTTCGTTCGGTCGCCCTGCGTTCGGTAATATCCCGGAGCGAGACGAGGCGGGCGGTTTTGCCCTGCCAGTTTGTTTCGACGGTTCTCATCTCGGCGGCTGCTTTTGCGCCGCTTTTTCGCGTCAATTCGATTTCGGCGGTGCGTCCGACGGTTACAGGGTGCTCGAAGGGCTTGCCGAGGAGCTCGTCGGAGTTCCAGCCGAAGAGTGCTTCCACTGCAGGATTGGCGAAGAGAATAGTGCCGCTTTTATTAGTGACAATAATGGCATCGGCGCTTCTGTTGATGATGTTGCGGAAGTTTCTCTCACTCAACTGGAGCATTTGCTCTGCTCTGGTGCGTTCAATGGCGTAAAGGATTGTTCTGACGAGGATGTCGATGAACGAGTCCACGCCCTTCACGAGGAAGTCACTGGCTCCTCGTTTAATTGCTTCTATACTGGTCTTTTCGTCTTCCAGGCCGGTAACCAGCACTGTCGGCAAATTCGGGCAGGCTGCATGGAATCTATCGAATGTATCGAGTCCGAAGCTGTCGGGCAGTCCCAGGTCGAGCAGGGCAAGGTCGAAATCATCGGCCTCTGTCAACTTGATTCCATCGGCGAGAGCGTTGGCCGTTTTTACGATGAACCTCGTGGAGTGTCCCGCTCTTTTCAGTGCGGCAGTGACGAGTTTGCAGTAGCACACATCATCGTCGATCAGCAGGATGCTTATGTTCTTTCTTTTCACAATCAGCCTCGACTAAACATATTCGATCTGCGGCGGGATTTTTGCGTTAATGGCGTTGCCCGGTTTCGCTGGCGTTTGAAGGCGTCGCTTCGTTGCAGCGGGTCGGGACGGTTTCGGTTTGTTTGCGTAGTTTTTCCCTGATAGTCCGGCCGAGCGACGTCGGATCGAAGGGCTTGGTGATGTAGCCGTTAGCCCCCAATTCAAGGGCCTTTTCGATGTCGGAAGGCGTACCTCTTGCGGTGAGCATCAGGACCGGTATTTGCGCTGTTGCGTTGTCGTATTTTAGTTCGGTGAGGATCTCCAATCCGTCCATTTCGGGCATCATCCAATCGAGTAGAATGACGTCCGGCAGCACTCTTCGGGCCAGTTCCAGGCCTACGACTCCGTCGCCTGCGCGATAGACTTCGAAGCCCTGCTGTTTGAGGTTGTATTCTATGACCGTCCGGATATGTTCTTCATCCTCGATTACGAGAACCTTGCTGCACGATTCCGCCATGTAGTCTCCTTATTTGCCCCTTACAGGCTGTGACGCTTTGACTTTCCGATAATGATTTCTTCTGTCACACTAAGAATGCTCGATGCGGCGCCCGAAACACTCGCTGGCACATTCCGGAGACAGTTCTTAACCACCCATCAAAGAGTGTTCTTTTACCGTTGATAGAATATCGACATAAAGGCCGGGCAATTTAACAAGCAATTGGCCTGTTTGGATAGTCAGCATGAGCGCAGAATGGGGCGGGTGGTTTAAGGGCGTGGCTTTTCTGTGCGGGTTCGGCTATAATGCTCTGGTTTCGATTTCAAGGAGTATTAAGGATGTCTGATATCGGTGTTGCAGTTGTCGGGGCGGGTTTCATCGGGCCTGTGCATGTCGAGGCTTTGCGCAGGGCGGGAGTGAAGGTCGTCGGGATTTTGGGGGTCGATGCGGATGAGACCGGCCGGGCGGCCAAACAGTTGGGGCTGGCCAGGGCTTATTCGGATTACGACGAGGTCTTAGGCGATTCGGGTGTGCAGGCGGTTCATCTGGCAACGCCTAATCGGCTGCACTACGAAATGACCAAGAAGGCCCTCCATGCAGGCAAACACGTTATGTGCGAAAAGCCGCTGGCGATGAATTCCGCCGAGTCGGCTGAACTGGTGGAGTTGGCGGCCAGGGCGGGCGCAGCGGCGGGGGTCAATTACAATATTCGCTTTTATCCGCTTTGCATCGAAGCAGCACAAATGGTTCGGCGTGGCGATGTGGGGGATGTATTCTCGGTGTGCGGCAGCTACGTGCAGGACTGGCTTTTCCACGACACCGATTACAACTGGCGCGTGTTGGCAGAGGAAGGCGGGGAGCTTCGCGCGGTGGCGGATATCGGGACGCACTGGCTGGACCTGATTCATAGCATAACAGGGCTGGAGGTCGAGGCGGTCTGTTCGGATCTTTGTACGGTTCATCCGGTGAGGCGAAGGCCCCTGGGCGAGGTCGAGACTTTCAAGGGCAAGGATGAAACCGCGCAGGCCAGGCGGGAGAGCGTCGATATATCGACCGAGGATTATGGGTGCATATTGATGCGATTTGCCGGCGGGGGCAGGGGTTGTCTCTGGGTCTCGCAGGTGACAGCCGGCCGAAAGAACTGCCTGCGGTACGAGTTAGCAGGGTCTAAGTGTTCGCTGTCGTGGTGCAGCGAGCAGCCTAACGAATTGTGGGTCGGGCATCGCGACAAGGCCAATGAGCTTCTGCTGCGCGATCCGGCCCTGGTTTCTGATTCGGCAAGACGGTATATCGGCTGTCCGGGAGGCCACAACGAGGGATTTGCCGATACGTTCAAGCAGAATTTCAGGGCCTTCTACGATTATATCGAGGCGGGCGATTTCAACGCAGCGCCGGAATTTGCGACATTTGCCGACGGGCACAGGGAAATATTGCTGTGCGAAGCGATTCTAAAAAGCCATCGCGAACAGCGGTGGGTCGAATTGAAAGGAGACAAATGATGAGATTGGGTTTTGTCAGTGCGATTTTGGCCGACCTTTCTCTTGAAGAGGTCGTTGAGTTTGCATCGGAAGAAGGCTTTTCGTGTGTCGAGCTGATGTGCTGGCCCAAAGGCAAGGCGGAGAGACGATATGCGGGGGTGACCCATATCGACGCTGCGAATCTAAGCAAGTCCGACGCGGTGCGGATAAAGGATTTGCTGGCGGAGGCGCAGGTTGCCGTCAGCGGGCTTGGTTACTACCCGAATCCTCTTGCGCCGGATAAGGCCGAGGCCAAGGTATATATCGATCATATCAAGAAGGTTGTCAATGCGGCGGCGCTGCTGGACGTTGGGGTGGTCAATAGTTTCATAGGCAGAGACTGGACCAAATCGGTAGAAGCGAACTGGCCCCGGTTCAAGCAGGTTTGGAAGCCGCTTGTGAAATACGCCGCCGATAAGGGGGTGAAGATTGGGATCGAGAATTGCCCGATGTTCTTCACGGACGACGAATGGCCCGGCGGCAAGAACCTTGCGATCAGCCCGGCGATCTGGCGGCGGATGTTCGATGAGATACCGAGCCGGAACTTCGGGCTGAATTTCGACCCGTCGCATTTGGTCTGGCAGCAGATGGATTACACCAGGGCGGTTCGCGAATTTGCGGATCGGATATTTCATGTTCACGCCAAGGATGCCCGCATCGACCGCCACAAGCTGGATGAAGTCGGGATACTCGCCAATCCGCTCGAATACCATACTCCGAAACTGCCTGGATTGGGTGATGTCGATTGGGCCGGGCTGCTTTCCGTGCTCGGCGATACCGGCTACACCGGCGCGGTGTGTATCGAGGTCGAGGACCGTGCTTACGAAGGTTCTGTCGGCCTGCGCAAAGAGGCTCTGCGACAAAGCGGCAGATACTTGAGCCAGTTCATGCCGGAATAACCCAACCGGCGTGAGGAGTGTCCGACATTACCATATTGGAGCGACGCAATGGACTACAAATACGAAGACATAGCGAAAATGATCGACCATTCGCTTCTCAATCCCACCCTTACAGTCGAGCAGTTGGAAGCGGGCTGCCGGCTGGCGCTGGAATACGATGCCGCCAGTGTCTGCATTATGCCGTTCTATCTGAAGCGATGCGCGGAGATTCTCGCCGGGAGTACGGTCAAGGCGAGCACAACCATCGGTTTTCCGCACGGCGGTCACGCTACGAGTATCAAGGTCACCGAGGCCGAGCAGGCCGCAGCCGACGGCGGCGAGGAACTCGATATGGTCATAAATATCAGCAGGGCCCTGAGCAACGACTGGGACTATGTGCGGCGCGACATAGCGGCCGTAATCGAAGCGGCCCACTCACACGGACGGAAGGTGAAGGTAATCTTCGAGAACTGTTATCTGGATAACCCCCGGAAGATAAGGCTGTGCAAGATATGCGGCGAGTTGAAGGCGGACTGGGTCAAGACTTCGACGGGGTACGGGCCGGGCGGGGCTACGCTCGACGATTTACGGCTGATGCGGCAGTACTCTCCGGCCGGGGTTCAGGTCAAGGCGGCCGGGGGCGTTCGCGATCTGGACAGCCTGCTCGAAGTCCGGGCCGTCGGCGTCACTCGCGTCGGGGCAAGCCGTACAAAGAACATTCTCGATGAATGCCGTCGCAGGCTGGAAGAGTGATTGTTTGCGAATCTGTCGTGAGAGTTGCTTTCGCGGTTTGGGCGGTTCGACCGGCTGCGATGTTTAAGGAACACGCTCAATGGAAAAATGCCGGATAGTCCAGCTTGTGTTGATTGCTGTTGCGGCGGCATTGTCGGCGGCTTGGGGCGGCGAGACCGTCATCTTCGATATGGATACGGTGCGTCACAAGCCTACCGCCGGGCCGGATAAGGAGCCTGTCGGCAAGGTTTCCGTTGTGCCCGGACGATTCGGTGACGCCTGCTTATTCGGGTTTCGCGAAAATCGGCCGAGCGGATTCTTCACAGCTTCGGTCGCCGCCGATGAGAAATGGAACGACTCGGCAGGGGTCAGTTTCTACGTCAAGGGGGACGGCTCGAAAAGCTGGGCTGGACTCGAGATGATCGACAAGTCCGACTACAGCCTGCGATACGCATTCTGCTTTCCAATCGATTCGACGCAGTGGCGCAAGGTCACTGTCGCCTGGCGGGAACTTATTCCGGAACTGCCTGGGGGAGAACCGGCCGATTCAAAAGGCGGGTATGCGCCTTCCGGCTTCGGCAACCTGTGGTTCGGCAAATGGTATTACTGGCGCGACTATCCCGCGCATTCCTTCGCGATAGACCATATATGTCTCGAATCTTCCATCAGTCTGGACTGCAACGACTATACACCGTCACAAGGCGGCCCGCTGAAAACGCTCGAGAAGCTCAAGTCCGAAGAACCGGTGACAATTGTTACGATGGGCGATTCACTCAGCGACAAGCGGCATTGGGCCAATCGCGATATTTTGTGGTCGGAGGTTCTGCGGGGGCGGCTGAAGGAGCGGTTCGGCGGGGAAGTGACGCTTGTGAATCCTGCAATCGGCGGGACGCAGTTGAGCCAAAACCTGATTCTCATGCCTCGATGGCTCAGCGAAAATCCGCAGCCCGATCTTGTTGTCGTATGGTTCGGCTTCAACGACTGGGACGCCGGGATGCGGCGGACGAAGTTCGAGCGTATTTTGCGAATCGGCGTTGAGAGGATTCGCCGGCTGACGGGCGGGCGCAGCGAGATCATGCTGGTGACAACGTGCCCGGCGGTCGAGCGGTGGGATACGATGGAGGAACTGGCCTTGGCAGTCCGGACGGTTGCGGCAGAGAAGAAAACGGCCCTGGCCGATGTCTCTGCGGCATTCCACAAGGCGGGCGTCGAGGAAACCGCCAGAAATGAGCTTTTCTGCCGGGACAAGGTGCACCTCGGAGAGCAGGGACACCGGCTGACAGCCGAGACAGTCTTTAAGGCGATCATTGAGACCCAATAAACAGCGGTCGTTTGGGCATGTCCGGGCCTGAGAAGCGGATGTGATTGCTCGAAGGGCCTTCCTTGTGGTAATAATCGATTCGAATCTCGCAGTCCTTGTTCTCAGGGAGCCTGATTTCGCCTTGGACTTCCCGGCGGGCGTGGTCGGTTTTCTCTATGACTCGGTCGCCGTTTATCCAAAGACTCAGCAGGCCGTCGCAATCGGCGAAGAACGTATAGTCGCCCGTCCTCTCAGGGACAAGTCGCCCGGTCCATCGGATTGAGAAGTCGTCGATGCCGATACCGGCGGAGGCGTCGGGCGAGCCGGCGCCGGGTTCATCGCCGAGGTCGAAGTCGATTCGCGGTGTAACGGACTGCTTCACGAGCTTCTCGAATCGCCCGGTGAAATATTCGACCTCGAAGAGCCTGGTCTGCAATGCGTCGAAACGGGCCCGGCCGAGAAGTGCTGCTATTTCGTTGACGTCCCAGGGGTGGCCGTCGGGGTATATTACTCCGTGGAAAGGCTCAGCAGGTTCGGCGAGGCCGTCGGGATGACCCCAGGGGTATCGGCAGTTGTCTCTTCCGATCATCAGTTCCCATACGACGAAGCCGTTGTCCTTTCCTGCGAGGTCTTCGAGGCAGTCGATCAGGTTTGAATCGGGCCTGTTGAGCGTCTCGGTGCAGAGGTGTTCGGGGCCTGCGTCGGCGTTGGGCAAAGGGGCGCCGCCGCTGCTGTAGGAATGATACGAATAGAAATCGGAATAGGCCGGGCCGTAGAAGGCGCCGCCCGTTGCGGTGACGGGAATCCGCGTTCCGGCAGCCTTTACCCATTGGCGGGTCCAGGTGAGGAGGCGATTGAGATTGGCGTCCGCTTTGCCGGATCGGTACTGCTCCTTCGGGCCCATGCATTCATTATAGAGTTGCCAGAATGCGATTCTGTCGTCGTTCCTGAACCGCGCCGCGACGGACTCGATGTAATCACGAAACTTCTCTTTGTGGGCGGACATCTGCGATTCGCTGTTTCTGATTTTGTGCGATGGATTCGGCATCATCTGCGAATTGTGACGCCCCGGGATTGGGTCGGCGAAGTTCAGTGTGGGCTCAACGTGCCCGCAATCGTCCCAGAGTATGAAATTGACCTTCAGACCGTATTTGTCGGCTCGGGCGAGGAAATCGTCTATTCGCCTGAGGTAGTCCCGGCTGTGCCGATCATAGACGATCCAGTGCAGATACGCCTGGACCATGTTGAAGCCGTAGAGACCGGCGTATGACAGCTCGCGGTCGATAACGGCGGTGTGGTCCCAGTAATCGTGCCACATTTGAACCGAGTTGACGGCGTTGGAACGGATATAAACGGCTCCCCTCACGTCCGAGAAGTCCGTGCGCAAGGGCGCAGGCGGGGTCGAAATAACCGGCGAGATGGTGAAGTTGTCGAATATACCTTTGCCATGATGGTCCTTCCAGAGACCTGCCGCTGCGGGCCTGTCATAGCAGTCGTCGTATTCGGTCAGGATGGGCCGGGTCATGTCCTCATAGAAGACCCAGATGTTGGGGCCTTTGCAGATTACCTTCAACCGCCGAAGCAGATCCGACCGGCAGCCTATGACTTTCGACTCCTGGAGCAGTTTGAAGCGGCCTTTATCTAACCGGTAGAGTTGAAGGACGGGCCTTTCCCACGGGCCGAAGCGCTGGTCGAATCCCTTTTCGACCTCGCGCAGACATGCCCCATAGCCGGTGAAGTCGTCCCGGAAGCGGAAAACAATACCGGCGGCGGCGTGCGTTTTTTCGTATGAATAAGCCACATCGGCTGTGACCTCGACGTCCCTGAATTCACCCTGCCGGTTCAGCAGGACCGAGAATCCGCCCTCGGCAACGGCCCTGCCATTACGGACTGTCCAATCTCCTTCCCTGATGCGCCAAGCATCAAGATTGGCTCGCTCAAACTCATCTTTAAGAATTTCTCCGGCGAACGCCGACTGCCCCAGAGCAAGCATCCAAATGCAGACCGCCAAGAATCTCGATATGTATAAACCGCAGTTCATCTGGTCTTTTACCCCAAGCCGGGCCATCACCGGCGGATACGAATCGCATCATCGCGTTTTTACGTTCGGTTAGTATATCGCGCCGAGACCTCCCGGAAAAGACGATTGCAGGAGGCCTTGACCGGCCATGCTTTATTTTATCTTGAGAATGGGGTCTCTGTGGCGTAGATTATGCGGGTCAATTTTTTATCGTTCGGCGTTGTGCAGCCGGGGGCGATTATCGATATTCAATATTGCAGATTTGTTCAGGGAGGTTTTTTGACTATGACTACGCGAGTTCTGATTGCAGCACTATTGTGTTTTGCGGCTTTGCCTCCGGCCGGGGCCGCATCGGTCGATGTATATATCGGAACCTATACATCCGGCAGCAGCAGCGAGGGGATTTACCGCAGCGTACTCGATCTGGAGACCGGGGCCCTTTCGCAGCCTGTCCTTGCCGCCAAAGCGAAAGACCCGTCTTTCGTCGAGATTTATCCGGGCGGCAAATACCTCTATGCGGTCAGTGAGGTCGGCGAGGGGACCGTAAGCACTTTTTCTATCGACGCAGATTCGGGCGGTTTGACGCTGCTTAACACGCGCAGCTCAGGCGGGGCGGCGCCCTGCCACATCAGTATCGACCACGCGGGCAGGAACCTCCTTGCAGCCAATTACAGCAGCGGCACCGCCTCGGTGCATCCGATTCTGCCCGACGGGCGGCTTGGCGAGGCTTCGGCGACGGTTCGGCACGAAGGCTCCGGCCCGAATCGCCGCCGGCAACAGGAGCCGCACGCACACTCGATCAATGTCAGCGGCGACGATCGATTCGCCTACGTCGCGGACCTCGGAATCGATAAGATAATGATCTACCGGCTGGACGTCGAGAAGGGGACATTGGCGGCGAATGATCCGGCCTTCGCCAAGACCGCGCCGGGCGCAGGCCCGCGACACTTTGCATTTTCTCCGGAAGGGGAATACGCCTACGCAGTCAATGAGCTGGACTGTACGGTGGCGGTCTTTGCACGCGACCCGGCCTCAGGCGCCCTTACGCCAAAGCAGGCAATCACGACTCTGCCCACAGGATTCAAAGGATCCAATAGCTGCGCCGAGATTCGCGTACACCCGTCCGGCAGGTTCGTTTACGCCTCGAACCGCGGGCACGACAGTATCGCCGTTTACAAAGTCAGCCCGGACGACGGAACGCTCGCCTTCGTCGAGCACGAGACAGCGGAGATTAAGACGCCGAGAAACTTCAATATCGACCCGACAGGCAGGTTCTGTCTGGTCGCCAACCAGGGCGGCGACAGCGTGATCGTATTCACGATTGACCCGTCAAACGGGACGCTCGAACCGACAGGACATAAGGTTGCGGTCGGAAAGCCGGTGTGCATTCGGTTTGCCCGGAGGAAGAATGATGTCGCCGCGAACATTCTGATTGCTTATTACTCGCGGACGGGCAATACTGAGAAGATGGCTGCCGGCGTAGCCGAAGGCGCTGCCGGTGTTCCGGGGGTCACCGCCGTGGTTAAGAAAGTCGGCGAGGCATCCAAGGCTGACCTCGAAGCGGCGGACGGCATTATCCTCGGCGCTCCGACGTATTTTGCGAACGTGCCCGGTGAGATGAAGACGATCATCGACGACTGGAACTGGAAGCTGAAAGTGGATTTCACCGATAAGGTGGGCGGGGCATTCGCCACTGCGGGCGGGCAGGTCGGCGGTCAGGGCCATGTGGTTACTTCGCTGCTGCTGTTCATGCTGAATAACCGGATGGTGGTAGCCGGGCCGTTGTATCGGAATGAAACAACGGGCAGTATCTGGGGCGAGCCTGGTGCCGCTGCGATAACCGGACCACTGGATGCGGGCGTCGGCGAAGGCGAGTTGGCCGGCGCGAGGCGACTCGGCGCGAGGGTTGCCTCCCTGGCGGCGAAAATGAAGGCCTGCCGGGAGCTTTGAAGCTTTCAGGCCACCGAAGACAGGGAGAATTTGCATTTTGGCGGGGGATTTGGTATTGTGCCGTAATTCAGGCTCGTCAGCCTGACGAACGTCTCCCGGGGATCGGTAATATGGGCAAAAAAGCCAAGGCAATAGACAGCAAAAGAATCGAAAGGGCCGTGAAGGAGATTCTCCTTGCGGTTGGCGAAGACCCCGACCGCGAGGGTCTCAGGGATACTCCGCAGCGCGTTGGGAGGATGTATGCCGAGCTTTTGGGCGGGATGCGCGAGGACCCCAAGGTGCATCTTCGCAGCATCTTTACGGAGAATTACGACGAAATCGTCGTGCTGCGGGACATACCGTTTTACAGCATTTGCGAGCACCACATGATGCCGTTCATCGGCTCTGCTCACGTTGCGTACCTGCCTACCGGCGCGGTTTTGGGAATCAGCAAGCTGGCGCGGATAGTGGAGTGCTTCGCGCGTCGTTTGCATACGCAGGAGAGGCTCACATACCAGATCGCCGATTTCCTGATGACACACTTGGAGACGCGCGGCGTTGCGGTGGTGCTGGAGGCGTCTCATAGCTGCATGACGATTCGCGGGATAAAAAAACCCGGTTCGGAGATGGTTACTTCGGCTCTTCGCGGGATATTCCGAAAGGACCCGAAGAGCCGAAGCGAGGTCCTCAGCCTGATGCACAGCGGCTGCAGATAGCGGGGCGACTTCTTATGCACAGGCTTGTTCGCGAAGTTCGGTTTTCGGTTAATCCGTTTTTAGAGGGCTTGGGTGGCGGCTGCAACTCGTTTGCCTCGAAGCCTTCCGGGGAAGGGCTGGCGGTATTTCTCGAGCTTTGCGTGGAACTGACAGGGGAGGTTGACGGAGAGACCGGATTTGTCGTTAATGTCACAGAAATCGACGAGCAGGTAAGGTCGTCGGCAGTACCGCTCTTTGCCGAGCGGATAAGGGCCGAGTTTCTCGCCGGCAGGCATATTACGCTGTCTAAGACGGCTCAGATGCTGGTCGGGGCCTGGGGCGTACTTAACGGGAGGTTTGCACTGGCCGAATTGAGCAGGCTCGGTGTCAAGCTGAATCCTTTTCGAAAACTCTCGATAGATTCACAGGACGGGGCAATGGTTTATTTCAGCGAGAAATTTGAATTTGCAGCGACACATAAACTCTGGAACGACGGTTTTTCCGAGCAGCGCAATTTCGAGGTCTTCGGCAAGTGCGCCAACCCCACAGGCCACGGCCACAACTACGTAGTTGAAGTAACGGTTAAAACGCCGCCCGGTCGGAAGATATGCGTCGGGGATTTCGAGAAAATCGTAGATGAACAATTCATCGCAGCGGTCGATCATAAGAATCTTAACGTCGATGTCGAGCGTTTCAAGACGACTATTCCGACGGTGGAAAACATCGCACTATTCGCCTGGGACAAACTTGCAAAGAAGTTCGGCGAAACGGTGCTGCACTGCGTTACCATCTGGGAGACGGACAAGACATCCTGCTCCTATTACGGCTGATCCAGTCTCTTTTCTGCCGGGTGGCCTCGGCTTGGCGACTGCCGTCTCAGGCTGCTTTTATGCCCTATAATAACGCCGCTTTCAGTATGGGCTATGTCCCGTCGGCCTTGAACTTATAGGGCGTTTTTTCGTATGTTTCCCATATCTCCACAGGCCTCGATTCGGGGCGAACCCAGACGGGTTTGTTCAAGCTATGTTCTTTATTTGCCGATAGTTATGTTATTGATTCGGGCGGTTCGGCAGTCGGCCGGCCCGGCGTATTATACGGACTTAAAGCATTTTTCATGCAGCGGGTGCTGTACGTGCTTTTTCTGCGCATCCGACGGGGACGGAGTACGCTGCGATATTGACTAATCGGCCCGGATCATCGATTATTGCCTGACCGGGTCGGCTCCTGCGGTCTTATGATCCGCCGCAGCCGGACATACCGGCCGGCTTAGGACACTGTTGTAAAGGAATTTTATGAAGGCACTGGTTACCGGCGGAGCGGGCTTCATCGGGTCTCACTTGGCCGAGCGGCTCTTGCGAGACGGCAATAACGTCGTTGTCGTAGATAATCTGAGCACCGGGCGTATGTCTAACATCGAGCGATTGATGCCGGACAGCCGGTTCCGATTCGTCGGCGGCGATATCCGTGATCTCAACCTGATGAAATTTGCAGCCGAGCGATGCGATACGGTATTTCACCTTGCAGCCGCCGTCGGTGTGCAGTTGATTGCCGATGACCCGGTGCATACCATCGAGACGAATATAGGCGGCACCGAGACCGTGCTCGAAGCAGCGAACAAGGTCGGCGCCAAAGTGCTGATTGCTTCGAGCAGCGAGGTCTATGGCAAGAGCGAAGCCGTGCCTTTCAGCGAGGACGACGACCTGGTGATGGGCAGCACGCGAATGTCACGCTGGGCTTATGCGTGCAGCAAGGCTGTCGATGAGTTCCTGGGTCTGGCCTTCCACCAGCAGTACGGCCTGCCTGTTGTAATCGGGCGTTTCTTCAATACAATCGGACCCCGGCAGACGGGGCAGTACGGGATGGTGGTTCCTCGCTTCGTCAGCAGCGCCCTGAAGGGCGAGCCTGTTCGGATATACGGGACGGGAAAACAGACCAGGTGTTTCTGCTACGTCGAGGATCTTGTCGAGGCCCTGATCGGGCTTGTCGGCTGCGACGAGACGACCGGCGAAGTGTTCAACATAGGCTCGGCCGAGGAGGTGAGCATCGAGGCCCTGGCCGATACGATAATCGAGATGACCGGCAGCAGCAGTAAGAAGGAATTCATCTCTTACGAAGACGGCTACGGCAGGGCTATCGAAGATATGATGCGGCGCGTTCCCGATACCCGGCGCATACGGGATGCGATCGGCTGGCGGACCTCGACGAGCCTTAGTGAGGCGCTGGAGAAGATTATCGAAAGCCTGAGATAGGAAGCCGCTTCGGAGATCCTCAAGCCGAATTCGGATCGCGCAGTACGGACAATATGCAAACAGAAACAGGCAAATGGGATTACCTGATTTTAACCGCCTCGAACGAGCTGCAGGCAGCGGCTTACGAATCTCAATTGGCCTTGCGCAGGTCGCTGGGCCATTTGAGCGATGTCGGCGAGGTTTTCGTCGTTGCGGACCCTCAAGGCAAACGTATAGGCAGCGGGGGAAGCACCCTTTTCTGCCTGATGGAAGTGCTCCTGCGGCGCATGGGGCGCAGGCTGAGAATGTCAGGGCCGGAGGACTGGGAGAGAATCCTTCGCGATTTGCGGATTTTGATTGTTCATGCCGGCGGCGATTCCAAGCGCCTGCCTGCCTACGGTCCCTGCGGGAAGATATTCATACCGGTTCCCGGTGAAAGTGACATCGCGGCGCCTTTGAGTCTTTTCGACCGCCAGTTGCCGATATATCTGGCGCTGCGGCAGGTTCGAAGGGACGTCGGTCAGGTAGTGATAACCGCCGGTGACGTGATGCTCAGATTCAACCCCGAAGAAGTGAGGTTTGCGCCGGAGGGCGTCACGGGATTGGCCTGCTATGCCCGTCCGATACAGGGCGCCAGGCACGGCATATTCTGCCGGGGGCGCGGCGATGTCGTGCGATTGTATCTGCAGAAGCCGACCGTCGCCGAGCAGAAGGCCAAAGGTGCGATAGACGCCTACGGGCAGAGTTGTCTCGATATCGGCGTGATGAGTTTCGACGCGGCGACTGCGGTCAGGATGCTGGATGTGTTCGGCGCCGGCGTTGATCGAGCTGGCAGACCTGCCCTGAGCGGGCGAATCGGCCAGGCCGTGATGAGCCGGCGACTGGATTTCTACCGCGAGATATGCTGCGCGATGGGTACGGATGGGACAGAGTCGGCACATGCCGAATCCGCACATCGCGCAGGCTCGAAATGGAGCAGAAAGCTGCTGGCCGGGCTGTTCAAGAACTTCTCAGAGGTTCCATTCGGCGTGAGGCTTCTGAAACGCTGCGATTTTCTTGACTTCGGCGCGAACAGGTCGATTATCGAAAGCGGCGAACGGCTGCTCCAGGAAGACCGGGGCATCTCATCGCCGCAGAGCCTGCTCGATATAAACAATGATATAACGCCCGGCGGCTCGGTGCAGGGGACATCATGCTGGGTCGAAGGCTGCCGAATCGCTTCGCCTCTGGTTCTTGGCGGAGAGAATATCGTGGTCGGCGTCGATATCGATAAGCCCATGTCACTACCTGGCGGCGCATGCCTTGACGTTTTGAAGGGGCGCAGCCGGGCGGGAAAGCGCGTCTGGTTTGTGCGGTGTTACAACATCGACGACACGTTCAAGGAGAGTATCGACCAAGGTGCCGTCTTCTGCGGGGCGCCTCTCGTCGAGTGGCTTGGAATTGTCGGCGCCGGTCCGGGAGACATTTGGGACGCCGGGCTCGCCGGGAAACATCGGACAATGTGGAATGCAAGGATGTTTCCGGCGGTCAAGAGTCGCGCCGAATTGCGGCGGTGGCTGTGGATGGCGGACCCGGCCTGCGCCGGGGAAAAAGCTGCGGCGGCGTGGCGCAAAGCGGACAGGTACAGTCTCGAAGAGATACTGGCCCTGGCCGATCATGGTGATTTCTACGGGCGTCGAAGCGGAATTCGGTCCGTCCAATTGCAGAAGTCCCTGCGTCGGCTGTTTCGGCCGGGAAGCGGATTCTCCGGCACCGACCTGTCGCACCTGCTGGCAACATCGAACGACAGAACCGGCTGGGTGTCGCAGGTTCTTGCCGAGGCGCATTGGCATTTCAGGAACAGCGAGCCGGGCGACACGGGCTGCCTGGTATTTCCGCGCATCATGCATACGTTAGGCACGGCGCTGGCGAAGACTTGCCACCATAGTGACATTGCCTTACCGAAGGCCCTGCCGGGTCTGGAGGGTGCGCTGCCGGCGGCGCAGCGCAAATGGCTCAAGTCGTTGGGGCTCGACTTGGACGGCTCGACCGGGATTGTCGAATGGGCGCGTAGAATGCAGCAGGCGGCTTTCGATAATCTGGCCAATGCCATTGTCGCCAGCGGCCTGGAGGAGAGTGAATGTCCCGGCAGCGTTCTGCGGAGCGACGAGATTATCTGGGCGCGTGCTCCGGCGCGTCTGGACGTCGGCGGGGGATGGACAGATACGCCGCCTTACTCGCTCGAGAACGGCGGCTGTGTGGTCAATGCCGCTGTTAACCTGAACGGCCAGCCTCCGATACAGGCTTATCTGCGCGTAACCAGGCAGCCGGTAATACGTATCGCTTCAATCGACCAGGGGGCCGGCGTGGAAATCACGAACTTCGACGAGTTGCTCGACTATCGAAAGGCCACGAGCAGCTTCGCCCTTGCCAAGGCGGCGCTGGTATTGTCCGGGATTTCGCCGAGGCCGGGGCGCAAGAGTCTCAGAAAGGTCTTACAGTCGTTTGGCGGAGGAATCGAACTGACCACCCTGGCGGCTATCCCAAAGGGCAGCGGACTTGGGACTTCAAGCATTATGGGCGCGGTGATATTTGCCGCGATTCAGCGCTCAATGGGCAGAGAGCTTTCCCAGCGAGAACTCTTTCACAGTGTGCTCCGCCTGGAACAGGCATTGACGACCGGCGGCGGCTGGCAGGACCAAATCGGCGGCGCTGTTGCCGGCGTTAAGATGATCCTGGCCGAGCCGGGGCTTATCCCCGATGCCAGGATACATTACGTGCCAAGTGACGTGCTCGACCCCGGCGCCAACGGGCGTATGAGCCTGCTGTACTATACGGGCGTAACCCGCCTGGCGAAAAATATCCTGCATCAGGTCGTGGGGCGGTACTTGAATCGCGACCGCGCTACAATCGGAACGCTTAATCGTATCCGGTGCGTCGCCGACGATTCGGCCCAGGCCCTTGTTCGCAAAGACGTCGCGCAGTTCGGGCGGATGATCGACAGCGCCTGGGAGTTGAACAAGCAATTAGACCCAAATTCGACGAACGACCAAATCGAAGTTCTCTTCGAGCGGGTCAGGCCTTTTGTCTATGGGGCCAAGCTGCTCGGCGCCGGCGGCGGGGGCTTTCTGCTTATGATCTGCAAATCGGCCCAAGACGCCGAGGCGGTCCGAAAAATGCTCGAAGCCGACCCGCCGAACAAGCGGGCGAGGTTCTTCGATTTCGATGTCAGTAATGTTGGTCTGACGGTCACCGTCTGTTAACTGATTCGAGGAGTTTATGAAGAAGGTTCTGATAACGGGTATTACGGGCCAGGACGGTTCTTACCTGGCTGAACTGTTGCTGGAAAAGGGGTACGAGGTTTGGGGCCTGATGCGCCGGAGTTCCTCTTTTCATACCGGCAGGATCGACCATTTGTACGAAGACCCGCACGAACAGCCCCGCCTGAGGCTGGTTTACGGCGACCTGACCGACGGGAGCAACCTATCGGCAATAATCGGCGATATTCAGCCCGACGAGGTTTATAACTTAGGCGCCCAGAGCCACGTTCGCGTTAGTTTCGATATGCCGATTTTCACCGTCGATACCGACGGCCTTGGCACTCTGCGGCTGCTTGAGGCGATTCGCGCCTGCGATAAGCCCGCGAAGTTCTACCAGGCATCGAGCAGCGAGATGTACGGCCGGGTCGCCGAGACACCGCAGTCCGAAACGACGGCGTTCCATCCGCGAAGCCCTTACGGCTGCGCGAAGGTTTACAGCTACTGGCAAACCGTCAACTACCGCGAGGCATACGGCATGTTCGCCTGCAACGGGATATTGTTCAACCACGAATCGCCGAGGCGAGGAGAGACATTTGTCACTCGGAAGATCACCCGCGCTGCGACTCGAATCAAAATGGGATTGCAAAAGAAGCTCTATCTCGGGAATCTCGATGCAAAACGCGACTGGGGCTTCGCGGGCGATTATGTCGAGGCGATGTGGCTCATGCTCCAGCAGGACAAGAGCGACGACTATGTCATCGCCACCGGCGAAAGCCACTCCGTCAGGGAGTTTGTCGAGGAGGTTTTCGGCTACCTCGATCTGGACTGGCGGGACTACGTGGAGATCGATCCGCGATACTACAGGCCCAGCGAAGTTGATTTGCTCGAAGGCGACGCAGGCAAGGCCGGGAGGCTTCTGGGCTGGAAGCCCAGAGTTGTCTTCAAGGAGCTTGCACGTATGATGGCGGATGCCGATTTGAAGATCGCGCGGCGAGAAAAGATTATCAGAGACCAGGAAGACACGAAAGAATGAGCGGCTTTTTCAAGGACAAGCGAATTGTTGTCACGGGCGGGGCCGGATTTTTGGGGCGCTATGTGACCGAAGGCCTCGATGACAGGGGCTGCGAGAAGATACTTGTACCCCGGAGCAGGGACTACGATCTCGTCAAGGGCGAGGACGTTCGCCGGATGTACGATGATATGAAGCCGGATATAGTTATTCACCTGGCGGCGGTTGTCGGAGGGATCGGCGCAAATCGGAGGCATCCCGGAAAATTCTTTTACGAGAACCTGATGATGGGCGTGCAGCTTATCGAGCAGGGCAGGCTTTACGGGCTTGAGAAGTTCGTCGCGGTCGGGACTGTTTGTGCGTATCCCAAGCATACCGCCGTGCCCTTCAGGGAAGAGGATATCTGGAACGGTTATCCCGAAGAAACCAACGCCCCTTACGGCCTGGCTAAGAAGATGCTGCTCGTGCAATCGCAGGCTTATCGCTGCGAATACGGTTTCAACTCTATATTTCTGCTTCCGGTGAACCTCTATGGTCCGGGAGACAATTTCGACCCCAGGACAAGCCACGTCATACCGGCGATCATCAAGAAATGCGTCGATGCCGTCGAGAACGGGCGTGACTATATCGAGTGCTGGGGGACCGGTAACGTCTCTCGCGAGTTCATTTACGCCGCCGACGCCGCCGAGGGGATACTGCTTGCGACGGAGCATTATGAGGGTCCTGAACCGGTTAATATCGGCTCCGGTTGCGAAATCCGGATAAATGTTCTCGCAGAGAAAATCGCAGAAATGACGGGTTTTGACGGCGTGATCCGGTGGGACAAATCGCATCCTGACGGCCAGCCCAGGCGTGGTCTGGATATTTCCAGGGCGAAAAATGGTTTCGGATTCGAGGCCAAAACGCCCCTTAACAGAGGGCTGCGGGCCACAATCGACTGGTATCTTGCCCACCGTCGATAGGCGATACTCGCACGGCCTATAAAAATGCCTGTTTCGGCATCTAAAACACATCTGCAGCGTCAGCGGGTCTTAGGCTTGCTCCTTTCAGCACCAGAGCAAACATGGCCATATCAAGCCCGAAAGCACGAAAGTCGGTACGGCAGTTTGCCGACATAAACTTAATCAGTAACGTCAGTCAAGAATTACAGCCGGTACGGAGCCGTCCGATGCCTTTTTTCGGTCTCGGCAGGGCTCGCTTCGGGGATTTTCTATTGCGCCCCAGGGGGACGGAGTCCAGGAATTGATGTCGAGGCTCAATCGGTTATCAAGGCGTTGAGTTACCGCAGTTTCTTATTCGGCGATGGCGTTTTAGTGTGTTGTTGTTGAGGGTTTCATGTTGAGAATACGACTTATCGTTTTCTTTTTCCTGGTTCTGTGCCCGGTTAGCACAGTCCGGGCCGGTTACGGTCTTGCCGGCGGGAATCCGAAGGCCGTTCCGCCGCAGTATCACAGCGATGAGTTGTTCATAACACTGTTCAATTCGTCTTACAAACTCGTCACCTGCCACTATGATGCGGCCTGTGCCGCCTATTTCAGCAGAGACGGCATCAACAACCTGTTTTACTATCCCTTCAACAAGACTACGAGCGCGCCTTTGTTTCTCCGGAACGCGCGTGCCCTTGGCATGAACGGCGTTGTCTGGGTTCCCGAGTTCTGGGTGACGCAGGGCTTTGACGGGCAAGACTACGAGAGATGGGTCGGATTCAGCGCCCGTCATCATGCGAACCTTTTCGCGTGGTACATGCCTGATGAACTGCCGAGCAACCTGATGAGGCCTAACAGGCGCACCAACCCGATTTATGATCCGGACAATCCGAGGCTGCGAGACCCGGAAAATCCCTCTCGTCCGTGGTTTTTCAACCCGCGAAATCCCGATGCGCAGAATACCGCAATAGGGCGAACTCGCTGGTACGCAAAGAGGATTCGCAATGCCGACCCCGAGGCCCACATAATATTCTCACCTGGAAACGGCGAGGCTATGTCCGATTTGGAACGCTGGGTTACAACTCTGGAGCATTTATCGCCGTACTGTGATGTCTGGATAAGAGGCGCTTATCCCACCTGGGTTGGCAGACCGCGAACGATGCTGCTGTATGAGTACGGTCAATGGGTTGAATGTCGAGAGCGGGTGAAAGATCGCGGCGTCGATGTGAACGACATTTACTTTCTGCTGCTCCTCGAATCATTCAAGGTCCCCGCTTCCAACCCGGTGAACTTCATACCGCCTGAAATTATAAGGTTCGATGCCTACGCTTCGTTGACCCTCGGCTCTCAGGGGCTGATGTGGTGGGAAGGCAAGAACTGGAACAACCCCGATGCGAATGCCCAGGCGATGTACTCGGCTATTCGCGGTGTGGCCGGGGAAATCAACGTTCCCCAGGGTGTTCATCTTGCGCCGTGTCTGCTCGCCGATGAGCCGAAACAGACAGTCACCGCCCAAGTATTGAAAGGTCCTGCGAGGACGGGATTGTATCGTGGTCGCAGTTATGACACTATTCAGGTCAGGTTGAAACAACAGGGCGACAAAGGCCCTTTGTATCTTTTTGTCGCCAACTTCTCAGAAAAGTGGGACAAGAGGCCTTTCCAAAGCAAAGGCGGAGCGGTAAAGGCGCGTTTCGCCGGCTTTCCGAGTAATTGCGGTCTGAAGGCCGAGGTCGTAGTCGATAGCCGTTCGCCCGCGAGCGTATCTCGTGTTATTACCGTCGAAGACGGCGCCTTCACAGATGAATTCGAGGAACTGACCGCTCGTGTTTACAGAATCACGGATTAGCGCCGGTGTTGTCTGGATATTGCCCGGGGCGTTTTTCGAGGATAGCTGGTTTGCAGGGTTGCGGCCGTTATGCTTCTAAAAGTATTCGATAAGCTGCACAGCGTTATTCAGGCCCGCAGAATAAGCGCTCTGAGGTTCGCGAGGAAAGGCGCAAATGTCACCTTGCTCGCTCCGCTGCAGATAGCCTTTCCGGAGAAGTGCAGCCTTGGGAGCCATATTCACATCGGTCCCGGCGCCGTACTTTATACGCAGGGCGGGTTGACAATCGACGACGGCGTTGTCATCGGTCCTAACTTCACGGTGTACACCGCCAATCATCGTTACGAAGGCGCCCAGGCCGTTCCCTATGACGGCAAGGTTTTTCTCGAACCGGTGCACATAGGAGAAAACGTCTGGATCGGCGGCAATGTGATTGTCGTTCCGGGCGTGACTATCGGACAGGGCGCCGTAGT
>JAFGCD010000059.1 GCA_016932835.1 Sedimentisphaerales bacterium | reverse complement strand
CCGCGACCCATTCCACGGCCAATTCCGGCGCCCATACCCTGACGGGCCCCAATGCCTAACCCACGGCCTAAACCAAGTGTGAATCCTTGTCCTCTGCCGGCCCTGAGTCCTCGGCCAATTCCTCGCCCGCCGACAACGCCAAGTCCACGCCCGCGAACATCACGCCAACGGCGTATTGCGGGCCTTTCATCCCGGAGAGTATCGCGATCCACCCGAAAACGACGTCCCCAGCGTATCATAGGAGCCGCCATTGAAGCCTTGTCGCCGGCTATCGGTGCATCGTCAGGCCTAATATCCCTGCGATTCCGCCCGCGGCCTCGATCGCCGCGAACCATCGCCGCACCGTCGCCCTGCCTGTCACGTCCTGCGTCGCGCCTTACATCGCCGCGCGTCATTGGCCCGTCACCAGGCCGCATATCGGCATCAGCATCGACGCCGCGCCTGTCGCGAATCATCGCCTCGCCATCGCCCTGTATGCCTCGCCCGCGACCGCCGCGAATCATACCTCGACCCTGATCGCCCTCGCCGCGAACCTCATCCCTCAAACGCAGCCCTCTCTCCTGCCCGCGACCTTCATCGCCTCGGCGAAGACCTTCATCATCTGAACCCGCCAGCGCCTGGCCGCCCAGTAATGCTAAAGCCAGAAATACCACAATCATTGTCTTGAATCCTGTGCCGTTCATGTCTCGATCCCTTTCTGCTAATATTAGGGTTGTAACCTTGTTTTTCGGCCCTGCAGGGGCTCATTTCAACAGGATAGTGGGCAAGCTGAGATGAAAAGTTACAGCAGGCGCGCAAAAACAAACCGCAACAGTGGATTTGAGCCCTTCTAAGGGGCTTTTTCCGTAAAATCACCCTCTAACAGGCCAAAATCGCTGCCCCGTCTCAAAACGACCCCCCCCCGCCAGTCCCGCTTACTGATTCGCACCGGCTCAATCGGCCGAACGTCCTTAAGCCAGGCTAAAAAACCGAACTTGCTGTCCGATTTGCTGTCCCAGTATTCATCGCCGCCCAGGATATATCGGTCGTAACGCTTTCTTAGAGAGACCATCCTTCTTGGCGTCAGGCCCTCGAAATGCTCGACAGCAGAAACGCTCGCCACCACGCAGACAGGCCCCGAAACCACCTTAAAAAACACCCTGTCCCCCGCCGCCACCCGCCCGAACCCGCCGCCTCTTACTTTGCTGAATCGCGATTCGACCTGCTTGCGACCGTCAAGAATCGCATCCAGATAGAGCTTCTTCAGAATGGCAAGGTGACAATTCGGCATATTGCCTCAAATACCCGTAACAACAGCCTGCAAAGGACCCCGCCCGGCTAACCCCAGCCGACGCCAAGCAGCGTCAATTCACTCTTCACCTGCTCGATGCCCTCGAAAAGAATCGCATTAAGCCCCGATTTCTTCGCAGCTTCGACGTACTGCCGGTCGTCGTCCATAAATACCGCCTGGGCGGGACGGACCTTCAGCCTTTCAACAGCGATTTCGTATATTCGTCTCTCCGGTTTTCTCGCACCCTCGGCACAGGAAAAGACCACAACATCGAACATATCATAATTCATACGCTGGAAATGCTCCATTGCAGGCATTTCGGTATTGGACAAAACGCCAGTCTTGATCCCGCCGGCCCGAAGCCGCCCGGCCAGAGAAAACATATCCGCCCTCTCGGCGTATGCCGCCGCGAAACCATCGCCCCACAGCGACCGGCTTATCGGAAGCGAAACGCCTGCCCTGCCGCAAACCGCCTCCCAGAACCCATCCTCGCTAATACCGCCCGTCTGAAACAAAGGCGCCAAAGCCTCGAATGCCGCAGCCAACTCATCCTCGCCGGCGCCCAGCGCCTCGGCGCAGTATCGCAGCCGGCCGGGCGCAGGGTCATCTATCAACACCCCGCCCCAGTCGAATATCACACCTGCAATCTTTTCCATAACCGGCCGTTGTCCCGCAAAAAAACACCTCTTCTGTGCTCACAGAAACCATATAACCCACCGCCCCGCATAGCAAGTCCTAATCCGCCGACAACGCAATTTGCCTTCGACTTTGACGCCCGCACCGAGAATGACTATAATTGTGCCGGCCGTTTGCTTCGACTCATGGAGACTGAATCATGGAATACGTCATCGGGTTCGTTATCGGGGCGGTATCTGCAGGCGTAATCGTCTTCTACCTTACCCGCAGAAGCCTCGCGGAACTCAAGCCAGAAATAGCAGACAAAAACGAGCAGATTCGTAAAGCCCAGGCCGAATGCACCGATCTGAAGGT
The DNA here is from genome assembly GCA_016932835.1 of Sedimentisphaerales bacterium. Classification (GTDB taxonomy): domain Bacteria; phylum Planctomycetota; class Phycisphaerae; order Sedimentisphaerales; family Anaerobacaceae; genus JAFGCD01. The sequence continues at coordinate 3,253 of JAFGCD010000059.1, read as the reverse complement.
CGAGATCGCCAGGCTCATAGAACAGCAAAAGGCCGCCGAGCAGAGACTCAAGGACTTCGCCGACGCCGAGAAAAAGCTCTCCGATGCCTTCAAGGCGCTCTCCGCAGAGGCCCTGCAAAACAACAATGCCCAATTCCTGCAACTGGCGAAAACTGACCTCGAAAAATTCCAGAGCGCCGCAAAAGCAGACCTCGAAAAACGCCAGACGGCCATCGACCAGCTCGTCAAGCCCCTGAAAGAATCCCTTGCAAAGGTTGATACCAAAATCGTCGAAATCGACAAATCCCAGACCGCAACCTTCGCAGGTCTCACCGAACAGATAAAATCTCTCCTTGACTCCGAAGCAACCCTGAAAAAGGAAACAAACAATCTCGTAACGGCCCTGAGAAGGCCGCAGGTTCGTGGAAGATGGGGAGAAATGCAGCTCCGACGAGTGGTCGAAATCGCAGGAATGGTCGCGCACTGTGACTTCGACGAACAAAGCAGCACAATTACCGACGGGAAAAGAACCAGGCCCGACATGATTATCAACCTGCCCGGCGACAGAAAAATAGTCGTTGACGCCAAGACTCCGCTTGACAGCTATCTCGACTCCATAGAAGCAGCCAGCGAGCAAGACAGGGCCGCCAAACTGAAGGACCACGCACGACACGTCCGCACGCACATAATGAATCTCTCCTCAAAAGGATATTGGGACCAGTTCCAGCCCGCACCGGAGCTGGTCGTAATGTTCCTGCCCGGAGAAATGTTCTTCAGCGCAGCCCTCGAACAGGACGCAGGATTGATCGAGCTCGGCGGCGATAGAAGGGTCATTCTCGCCACGCCGACTACACTGATGGCACTGCTGCGAGCGGTCGCTTACGGCTGGAGACAGGAACAGGTCACACGCAATGCACAGGCAATCAGCAGCCTCGGCAAGGATTTATACGACAGAATCCGAACCCTCGCCGCACACCTCGCCGACCTTGGCAGGAACATCGACCGGGCAGCCGAGGCATACAACAAAACCATCGGCTCACTCGAAAGCCGAGTCCTCGTCTCCGCCAGAAAGTTCAGGGAACTCGGCGCCGCGCCTGGAGACGAAATCGATACCCTCGAAACGATAGACAAGACAACCAGAACCATCCAGGCCCCCGAATTCGATGAAGCCGCCGACCAATAGAAAAGGGTAAGCCGCCCGGCAGCTCCGCCGCGGACAATCCCTTAATTCTCGCGAACCAAAAGAAAAAACAGGTCCCATAATCGCCCGCGACAGGGCAACTCAACTCGCCCGAATCAGGCTTTTTCCCTGCCGAATCCTCGAAAATACCCGGTAATAGAGGACTCTGCCCCGGCGCCGACCAACAGCCGGCATTTCTCCTTCACAAACACCCATGGCAAGTCGATAAAGCCTGCGCGGCAGAGCCGCAGGTAACCGAAGCACCGTTAGAGCCAATCGCTGATATTCTCGGAAGGCGGATTCCTATGTTAGGATTGTTCAAACTGAAAAAGAAAACGGACCAGGTCAGGATATTAATCGTCGAGGACGATGCAGACTTGACCGATACAATCAAACGCCGGCTCGAATCCTGCGGATGGGAGGTGACACATGCCCCGAACGGACGCGACGGACTCGAAATGGCCCTCAGCCAGCATCCCGACCTGATACTGCTCGACACCTCGATGCCGGTCATGAACGGCCACGAAATGCTCCAAAGACTGCGCAGAGAATCCAACACAAAAACTACACCCGTGATTATGTGCACCAGGCATTCCGATGTGCAGGATATAGCCACCGCTTCAGCCTACAACATATCCGACTACGTAACTAAACCTTTCGACTGCACCGAACTGATCGAAAGAATAGAATCCGCCCTGACAGCCGCAGGCTGAATTCAGGGCTTTGACTAATACCCTTAAAATGAATCCAATCAAAAACTCTGTCCCGGAGATAAATGATGGCAACTATGGATCAAACAGACGGTAAAACGGCGGTCGTGGACGCAATCCCGTCCAGAAGAGCATCGGATATCGCGCAGTGCGGACCGCGAACAATTGCAAAAGACAAGTCCGTATATGAAGCCGTCTCGGTAATGGTCAGCGAACATATAAGCGGCCTGCCCGTCGTCGATCAAGGCCGACTCGTCGGAATCGTAACCGAAAAGGACCTGCTCAGGCTGCTCCACGCCGCGGAATTCATCCCCGGAAAAGTCGAGGAATTCATGACAACAGACCCCATAACCTTCGAAGAAGACTGCTCCCTCGCCGACGTCTGTGAATGCCTCGCAAATAATCCATTCCGAAGAGTCCCAATAATGCACCAGGGAAAACTGACGGGAATCATCAGCAGATCAGACATCATCAAGGCCTGTAAGGACAAATTCAAACCCGAAAACCAGGCCGACCAGTCTGCCGACCGAAGACGACGGCCAACCGCCGAAGACGTAATGAAAAGAGGCCTGTTGACTGTACGCAGGCAAACACCAATATATGACGCCATGAATATCCTCGCAACAGAAGCCATAACAGGCCTGCCCGTCGTCGATGACGCCATGAACCTCGTCGGCATTCTAACTGAAAAGGATATGCTCAAATCCCTCCGGGATCCCTACGTAAAGGCCGGCAACGCCGAGGATTTCATGACCGAGAATGTCACGAGCTTCCGCTCCAACGACAGCCTCTACGATATATGCGACTGCCTGATAGAAAACAGCTTCAGGAGAGTCCCCATACTCGATGCAGGTAAGGTGGTCGGCATTATCAGCAGGGCGGACGTCATGATATATATACTCAAGAATAAGTCAGCATTCTTCGGACGCCGACGCGAAGACCGCTTACGCTGAAGCCCCCAACAAAACCAAACCGGTTGAAAGGCGGTCAGTTCTTGACGATCACTCCGAACGCGATCAGCAAGCCCAGAACCGCAACACCCAGCCCTATAACGCAGTAGAATATCCGCGCCCCCGTCCTGCTCAACAGGCTCACTAACGGCCTGGCCTTTCGGCTATTCAGGAACCACTCCCAGTCAAATGCCGCTGCGACAACCGCAAATAGCCCCGCCAATACAAGTATCAACGCTCCCGGCTGCGCCATATTGTTTCCCCTTTCTTACTCGCTATTCAGTATTCAAGCCAACAACGAAACCTGAGATCTACCCCAACCAGAATAAGCGATTCGGCCGCCAAACACAACAAACCGTGATGCACTTCAACCCAGCGACCCGCCGAAATCGGGAAACTAACCAAAAAAATCCGCCAATTCCCGGATTTTGTTT
>JAFGCD010000058.1 GCA_016932835.1 Sedimentisphaerales bacterium | reverse complement strand
GTACCGAAATACACGTCGTAACTGACGGCCTTACCCTCTGTATCGAGGTCGCCGAGGTGCCATGTCAGGGTTACACCCGGACCCAGGATGAGAGAATCACCGTCTTCCGGAGTCGGACCCCATGCTTCTGCAGGCATAACGAAGAAGCTCCAGACGTAGCCCGGCCAGGTCGTGGTCCCGTCAAACTCGTCAACTACCCAGTAGTAGGTCTTGTTATAAGCAAGCGGGACCCTTGCAAAAGCCGGAATCGGATCGCAATCGAATCCGACATAATAGGCTTGCTCATCGAGTTCGGGCCATGGGGGCGAACCCAGACTGTGGGCGCCGTTACGGGTTATTACGTCGTTGATATTGTCACTGAACCATGCCTCATGCGAAACTGCATTCGCACCCGGGATGTAATCGAGTATCATATACGGCGGCATTCCACCTTCGGTTATGGGGGGAACCGCAACCCCGTCCGCAGGAACGGGGTTGGTCGCCACAAATTTTGGTAAGACGAGGGTTGGGATATAGTCGCCCTCGTAGAACTTTACGTTATCCATCCAAAACTCGCCGGCTGTAGCAGCTATGTGGAATGTGATACTCGTCGGACTTGTATCTGCGGCAAAAACAGGAGTTGTCACGCTGTACTCCGCCCATTCTTCATTTATCGTCTTTACCGCCTCACCATATCCTGTCCACGGATCCTGTGCCAGTTCCGGCTTGAAATTAATATTCATCGGTCCCGACTTCGATTTGAAAAACGCCGAAAGGGTGTATTTCTTACCTGCTTCAAAAACCTGGCCCTGCCAAGTCTGTATGCCGGCATCCCAGGGATTGGCGCCAACCGCGGGAACCGTAACATGCAGGCAATAGTCTCCTTCGATTGGACCGTCGGGAACCGCCGCACCCTCCAATTGCTGAACCACTTCATAGGCGTAGTCGCCATAACCACCCCAGGGACTATACAAGCCGGTCTCAAAATCGCCGTTGGTCAGCAGATTATCGCCTTCTGCTGCGTAAGTTGAGCCGAACACCATTAATCCCATCGACACAACAATAAACAACCAGATCATTCTATTTCTCATCATACGCCCTTTCTACTATCAGCCGCTATGCAACTACACTGAATTGATTTGCATTCCTTACATCGGCAGGCTTGAAGATGTATCTCGCCGCCCCGCGACCAATACATTCACCGTCGCGAGCGAGAACGACAACCACCCGCCGCCCATCATACAACCACTCATCACTTTGGAATGATTATTATCCGTGTTTGACAGCAGGCACTGTTCCGGCAAGATTGTACTGCGAAACCGCAGAAAAAGGTAATCTAACCAACTTCAATCGCACTGCTTCAATCAGCCTGTCCTCCGGCCATTTGCTCAACGTACTCCCGAAAGAGCAACAGCCCACATATAACCGCAACTCAATACCTGTACTGCCTTGAAAACAGCCCGCCGGTCCAACGCCACTTTCGTGTAATCCGGTTCCATCTCAAGTTCAGGAAATCAATAGTTGCAACGTGCTGATCAAGACCGGCATCACCCGTCGCCGATTCCTAAAAAATTTGACAGAACCATAGGTGAATAGTCCGAAAAAACTCCTCAAAATACGGATTTCACCGGATATATTTGTAGCATATTATCGGCTAAGAATCAAGAAAAAGATTCGGAAATCCCGCCAAATATCGCCGTATAGAGCAGGGTTCAGCCCTCCTGCCCCCCATGGAGGGGCTTGGTGTGTCTGTGGTCCCATACGATTATGCAACATCAACGGCTTGGGTTGTGCTCACTCGCCCCTAGCCTTTCCGCCGCCTAAAGCATCCTCAGCCGATCACCGATCATCATGTCCACCAGACAGTAACCGGCAAAAGCCAGTACAATGGCAAATACTACAAACAACTCCCGCTGACCATTGAAAAACACCATAAAATCCAGGATGCCATCAACCAGCCTCGCCCCCCAGCCCCCATATCCGGCAAAAACGGCCTTAAGCGGTGTAATAATCCTCTGCGGGAAGAATAACGCCCCGCCAATGCCCGCGATACCAAGTAAAATAGTAGCCGCCAGGCCAAATCTTTCCTGCCTGACTGCTCTGGCAAGAATCAGATGCGCCTGGTCTTGGCGAACCTTCCTGAGCATCCTCGCGGTGAAATCAGCCGGAACCGGCTCCGAATGACGCCGCAGGGCCGCTTTGAGCATCTCATCAAACCTCTTTTCATCAACGTCATGAGTCGCCATGGGCATTCTCTCCGAAAAAGGGGCCTGCAAGCATCTCTTTCAGCTGCCGGCGACCCCTGAATAAATACGTCTTAATCGTGTTTTCCTTACTATCCATTATCGTCGCAATATCCGCAAGACTCTTTTCTTCACGATAGTACAGTACGACCGCAAGACTCCAAAGCCGTGGGAGCCGCTCAACCGCCTCCCAGACCATTTCTTCAAGCTCCTTATTCTGCACAGCCGAAACAGGCCCCTCCGCCCTACTCTCGACCATGTCCTGGCAAGCCTCGGAGTCGAGCTGCCCCAGCCGTCGGTTCTTGCGCAGGTAGTCTATCCCCTTACGATACGCTATGCTCCAGATCCACGTACCCAACTCGGCGCGACCGCCGTATCGAGCTAATCCCTTGTAAGCAGCTATAAACACCTCGCTGGCAACGTCTTCGACCTCATCGACTCGAAGTCCGAGCCGACGACAGCATAGAAAAACAGTCTCCTTGTACTTATCGATGAACTCACCAAATGCTTGGTGATCGCCAAGGCGAAGCAGGTCCAACCAGTTGTCGTTCTCGTATCGATCCAATTCACTTCTCAACCAACCAAGCACGCCCTTTTACAGTTGGTCGCAGCCACGCCCTCAGAGGTTTCAGAATTCCTCGCAATCAAAGCATACATCCGGCAGAAGATGCAGGCTCCAAAAAACAAAAATCACGCATCTTCTGAAACCCGCAACACACAACCCGCGACTAACACACAGAAGCTCGAACGACAAGCTCACTCGACGTTTCAAACGAGACTATTATGGAATAATCAGAATACTATCATCAACAGAAATGCTTGAAAGGATCAAATCATGATTATGCCGCAATTATTAGCAGGGATTGGAATTGCCGATCTTGAGTCGCTCGGTATAGCTCTCATAGTACTTGCTTCTTTATCTCCGTTGTTTGCAGCGCTTATCGTTTACTACCTCAAAAAGCGCCTTGAACATAGACAGATAATGACGGCCATTGAAAAAGGTATGCCCCTGTCGGAAATCATGCCTTCCAAGCCCGCACCGGCTGGCCCGGCTTGGATCAAATACTTCTCAACCGCTATTGTGCTGCTGTTTATCGGACTCAGCTTCCTGTTAAGCGGATCGCTTTTCCACAAAAACCCCGGTCATGCAATAGCATTTGTCCTCCTCGGAGTAGGCGCCGGAATGCTGGCTCGCGGCCTGCTGCACCGAAAATACTACCTCAAAGGCCAAAACGGCGAGGAGGCTGGCCAAAAAAGCAAGGATTGAATCTAAGAAAAGAGCCCGATCTCCACTAAATATATTCAGCGGGGCGCGTTGAAAAAGGCCGCCCCGCTTTTGTTTTGACCTTCGAGCCAACATTTGCCCCGAGTTGACATAAACTCTTGTCATTACATATCTTATGCAAATCAAACGCCTTTGGCGAAAGAAAACTGGCTCAACATATTGAGACAGTAGGCTCGAATTTCCGCACATTTCGCAAAATTTAGTAAAAAAAGCGTTACTTGCATCCACCTACGCGCATCAAGAGGGTGATTTAAGTTAGTGCAAGGGGCGATTAGATGCAGCCCCCTGCGGAAAAGTTAGAACGAGCCTGGCCCGGTGCCGGAAGACGGCTTGACCGCGTCAGCGCAGTGGCAGAGGAAGAAACTGAATATTACGCGCAAAAAGTCCTCTCTGATGCTGTGGCCTGGTTTGACACGAGACACAAGTGAAGGAGCGTTTTTTTCAAGATGTTTCATTCATCGGGCAAACCGAACAAGGCCAATCGCATCTGGCCCCGGCTGTGTGATGCAGTCCTCAACACATTGCGGATTGGCCACAGAGAAGAGCGACATGTGAATCCGGATGCTTTGTCCGTGTCAGCCATGGCAAACGAAGATGCAAAGGACGATAGCCAGCGACTGCTGGCCGACGCCGTAGGCCGAGAATTACGAGACAGCGTAATTGCGGCGATGCGGCGACTCAAGCCTCGGCACCGGGCCGTTTTGACTTTTCGCTGTTTCAGGCAAATGGAATACCAAGACATTGCACACTCCCTCCAATGCAGCGAGTTTGCTGCCAAAATACAATTCTATCGCGCCAAGATGGCACTACAGAAGCAACTCTCCCGCCAAGGATTCGGCCGAGGAGCGTTTCTTGCCGGACTGATACTTTTCGGCAAGATCACCGCACAAAGCGAGGCTGCTGCCAAGAGCCTGGCTATTTCGGCTGCCACGACTAAGGTGGGTGTGGCAGCCGGCCTCGCCGCGGTAGCAACAACGAAGACAGCCGTTCTTTCAGTCGCCGCTGCCGGCGTAATCGCAATCGGAACCATTGCAGGCACATCTAAGCCGCAGCATACGGGCCAAACAGATCCCGATCAATCGAAAGCAATCTCAACTATCACCGATTCACTCGCCGCAGTGGGCAAAGGTGTTTATGAGTATTGGCATTACTACCCACATGGCACCAGAGGCCCCGTTATGATGAGGCTCCTTAAATGGGACGCAAGGGCCAAGCAATCATACTGTCAGTGGCTCCAAAACGAAACGGCGAATTACTTTTTCGACAGAAACGATAATACTGTTTACATCAGGAATCATCGCGTCTGGCACGAAGATCATTCAGTATGGAGGCTGCCTACCGACAATGCGGTTCTCCGCAAGTCACTCGCACTCGCCGAACCGGACGCCCTGCCCATAGAGTATGTCAACGGCCAAGGCGCCGGACTGCTGGTAATCATGAAACAAGACCAGCAGGCGCACCGCTCGCAGATAACCCGGAATCTTAACGTCCTCGACGAACCATACTTCCTCTACGATTGGCCCAGCAGGACCAGACTGATCGATGCGCGTGACACCATGCACGAGCGAGGCTGGACTTACTTCACAATCTCCGGCCGAATCGGCGAAAATGATGTGTCGGGACAAGGACGTATTCCCTTCGTCCATGCCACGAGCAAGTGGCATTATCCGTGGTTGAAAATGACGATCGGTAATAAGCTTCGCCTCGTCGATACAGGCACAGAAGCACGACTGTACGATGGAGCCAATAAGCTTATCAAAGAGTATATAGGAGGCAGTTTCTTCCAGAGCCTGCCCAGACCATGGATGGGCCTGCATGCCGTCGATACGGTCAGAAGGGATGCGGCGCGGGCCGACGCGTCGTTTTCGACGGAGTTCATTCGACGTGACAACACGGCTAAGGTGACTGTCCGAACCGACCGGATAGAGATGGTTTACACTATTGACTTATTGAAGGATGTTGTGGAATCCATAGCATTCTCGAGAAACGGCGTCCCCGAAGGGATGCTCGAGTTTGCCTACCTCCAGGATATCGAGGAGGCCGCCAAGGACTTTGTTTCGCCGAGGCAAGAGAGTCCTCCTAAATGGCGAAGGGACCGGCTGGGGATTTTATGGCTCGCTAATCTAATGGATGCTCGCTGGTGAAAAACCGTAAAAACGGCCCGCCGCGAGAAAAAAAGGAATAGTCGTAATTCAGAGCTGAACAGGCAGAGGGGTATGAGAGCACGAAAGGCAAGGTGAAGTGCCTGCGCAAACCCGGAAATGTCACGCTCGGCAAAGAACACAAACGCAACGCCCTTGGGGAAGAAACTCGATTCAAGGCCGATGAGAACAGGGCCTGCCGAACCGCCGCGATATAGCCGTCGCAACGGCTGCTTAGAAAATACACCATTCATGGATAACAGTCTATAGTTTAAGGATGCAATAATGTTCAACCGGAAGATCCTCATCACTATCGTTCTAATGTTCATCTGTGGAGTTTGGGCATCGGCAGCTATCGCAGTGGTGCCGGCATACATCTTCGTTGACGGAACCTGCGGCAACGACGACTGGACCGGAATATACACCGTATGTTCCGGACCGGACGGATTCAAAAGAACAATACAGGCCGCACTCGATGCAGTGCCGGACGGAGGCACTGTCCTTGTAAAACCCGGAACATACACAGGCAACGGCAACCGGGACCTCGATTTCCACGGCAAAGCCGTGCGCCTCTCAGGCAGCGGCCCGGATACAACCATCATCGACTCCGGAGGAACCGCAGCAGAAAGACACCGAGCGTTCCACTTCTACAGCGGCGAAAATGAAAGCACAGTCATCGAAGGCTTCAAGATTACCGGCGGAATGGAATGGAAAGGCGCAGCAGTACTCTGCGAAAACAGCAGCCCGAAGTTCGTCAACTGCGCCTTCCAAGCCAATGAAGCGATAGACGACGATACCGGCGGCGGAGCCGTATATAACGATAATGCCTCCGGCATATTCGAGGGCTGCACCTTTGCCGACAACATAGCATACCCGAGCGCATCCTACGGGGGAGCTATCACCAATAAATCAAGCCACCCGACCCTGAAAGATTGCACCTTCACCGGCAACAGATCATGGTCCGGCGGAGCCATCTACAACACATACACCAGCAATCCTTCCCTTGAGAATTGCACCTTCATCGGCAACCAGGCGGCCAGAGGCGGAGCCATGTGCAATTCGCCCGGCAGCACACCGACGCTGTCGCAGTGTGTATTCAACAGTAATGCAGCAGGTGATTTCGGCGGAGCGATCAACAACTCGCAATGTAACCCCGTTTTGACCCATTGCATCTTCACAAACAACTCATCTAACGTTGGCGGCGCAATTGCCAACTCCACCGCAGGTCCGTTCTTAATCAACTGCCTGTTCACCGCCAATAGCGCAGCCAGCACAGGCGGCGCCGTCAGCAATGACACATCGACTTCGATCATAGTTAACTGCACGATTTACGGAAACTCGGCTGCACACGGCGGCGGTATCGCCGCCTATGACGACAGCAGTGTCAGCGTCTCGAATTCGATCCTCTGGGCAAATGAACTCAACCAGATATACCGTGACGACCCTGCTTGCTGTCAGGTCATATTCAGTTGTATCGAGCACACCTTCCCAGGACTTGGAAATATCGGTTTAAATCCCTTATTCGCAGACCCCCTCGGCGACGATGGGGTACTGGGAACCGAAGACGACGACTTCTATATCAATGCCGGCTCTCCGTGCATCGACGCCGGAAATAATTCTATCGTGCCGCCGTTGCTGTCAAAGGATATGGCCGGCCTGGCCAGGTTCATCGACGACATCAGCACCCCGGATACCGGCAGCGGACCGCCTCCCATAGTCGATATGGGAGCATACGAACACCAGGGAGTATTCTACGTCGATAGCAGTGCAACCGGAGCAGAAACCGGAGCAACCTGGGCCGACGCATTCAAATTTCTGCAGGATGCGCTTGCCGCAGCAGGACCCGGCGCCGAAATTCGCATCGCGCAGGGAACCTATAAACCCGACCAGGGCGCAGCGGCGAACTACAACGACCGTAACGAGAGCTTTACCCTTACCGGACCGTTGGTTCTAAAGGGAGGCTATGCCGGCGTTGCGAGCCCATCGCCTGACACAAGGGATATTCAGACCTATGCTACCACTCTCAGCGGCGACCTTCACGGCAACGACAGCGGCCCCGTCGAGCCGGGCAATACGTCCCGAAGCGAGAACAGCTACCACGTTATCGCTATACACGAAGATGCCCGGGATATCGTCCTCGACGGCTTGACGGTCACCGGCGGAAATGCGAACGGCAATTATGCCGACCATACCGATTCCGGGGGTGGCATATACAAAAACCATTACGACAGCGAAATCACCATCATCGACTGCACTATCATCGCCAACACGGCAAATTACGGCGGCGGCATGAGCAATAACGGCCAGGCCGCCATAATCCGATGCCGCTTCCTCGGCAACAACGCCCAATGGGGCGCAGGCCTCAACAACCGCTACTCCTCCGGACCGACGCCCGTAAAACTGGTCAACTGCCTCTTTTCCGGAAATGCAGCCGCACAGGCAGGAGGAGGAATCAACACTGCCGCAGCATCAACCGAATGCACAAACTGCACCTTCGCCGGCAACAGGGCCGAAGGTACAGGGTTCTATCGCGGCGGCGGCATCAACGGCGACGACGACACCTATATGACACTGACCAACTGCATCCTCTGGGGAAACAGCAACGTCGATGGAATGCTCGAAGCGGCACAAATCTTCCAAGACTCCTTATCACAGACCCATGTCTATTACTGCTGCGTCCAGGGCTGGACAGGCATCCTGGGCGGTGACGGCAACTTCGCAAACGACCCGCTTTATATCGATCCCGACGGCGCCGACAATACCCTCGGAACTGAAGACGACAACCTGCGACTATCTGCCGGCTCCCTCTGCATAAACGCCGGAGACCCGGACTATACCCCCGAACCCGACCCATTCGACCTCGACGGCAACGACCGCATCATAGACGGCTACGTCGATATAGGGGCCTATGAAGTTCAGGACGGCGGGCCGGTCCTCGATGTAATATACGTTGACGACAGTGCAGCAGGCGCTAATAACGGCTCAAGCTGGGCCAACGCCTTCACTTCATTGCAGAACGCATTGGCCGTCGCAACAAGCGGCTACGAAGTCCGTGTGGCACAGGGAACATACAAACCAGATTACGGATCATCGGTCGCCCCCGGCGACCGCAACGCCACCTTCCAGTTGAAAAACGGCGTCGTCATAAAAGGCGGATACGCAGGCGTCGGCCAGCCAGTTCCAAATGCGCGAGACATCGCACAGTACCCGACCGTCCTCTCCGGCGACCTCGCAGCCGATGACGGCTCGGACTTCGAGAACAATTCCGAAAATAGCTATCATGTCGTCACAGGCACCGGCACAAACGCCACAGCCGTAATCGACGGATGCACTATAACCGCCGGAAACGCCGACGGCTCCTACCCTGCAAACAGGGGAGGCGGAATAAATATCGAAGGGACATCCAGCCCGACATTCCTGAATTGCACAATCGCCCGCAACACCGCTCAGAGCAGTGGAGGAGGCATGATCGTCAGCAGTGCATACAGCAGCGTCACCATGAAACGCTGCACCTTCTTCGGTAATCGAAGCGGCTATTCCGGCGGCGCGCTCTACAATTACAAGGGCGAGGACCTCCTGCTGACACACTGCATCTTCCGAGAGAATAAGGCAGTTAACGGAGGCGCACTCAGCAATTTCCTCGGCAGCATGACGATTCAGAACTGTACTTTCACCGGCAACACAGCCGGCGATTTCTACGGAGGACAGGGAGGCGCTTTGCACCATTGGGGTAACAACTCCGGCGACTATTTCACACTCGGAAACTGTTCTGTCGTCGGAAACAGCGCACTTGGAACCGATTCCGCCGGACAGGGAGGCGGATTATACGTTAACGACGGCACGGCCAGAATCGACAATTGCATCTTCTGGAACAACAGCGATGCCGAAGGTGCCGACCAGTCCGCACAGATACACAACGCCGGCGGATCTTCACTCATTGCCAACTGCTGCATCCAGGGCTTCACAGGCGGCGGGACGGCCAATATAGGCGACGACCCCCTCCTTGTCAACGATGACGGACCAGACAATATCTTCGGCACAGAAGACGACAATCTCAGACTCCTCGCCGGATCGCCCTGCCTCGATGCCGGCAGCAACACCGCCGTCCCCGGCTACCTTACCGAAGATATGGACGGCAGTCCCAGAATAGCCAATGGAACGGTTGATATCGGCGCCTATGAAGGAGCCGCTCCGGGAATCATAACCAGCACTCAGGCGATTACCGTCCCGGAAGGCTTCCTTGTTAGCTTCACGTTCGTCCTCTCACAAGACCCGCTCGGCCCAATACAGGTCACCGTGACACATTCCGGAGATACCGATATAGAGCTCGAAAGCACGCCGACCGTCAACCTCGACTCATCTAACTATAATGTCCCGCAAACCGTCGAGCTTATCGGCGCCGGTGACCCCGACTTCGTCAATGGCGTAGCCATGATCACCTTAACGGCGCCAGGATTCCACCCTGCAGGTGTCACCGCAACCGAACTGGATAATGAGGCATCCGCTGTCCTCTACGTCGATGCCGCCGCCGGCCCGGGCGGTAACGGCACGACCTGGGCAACCGCCTTCAATACACTCCAGAACGCCCTGTCAGCTATGATTGCATACCCGCAATTCAATGAAATCCGCGTGGCCCAGGGCACATATCGCCCCGACCAGGGCGCCGGCATTACGCCGGGCGATCGCGACGCCACATTCCTGTTGAGCGATGACATGACCCTAAAGGGAGGATATGCCGGCGCAACCCAGCCCGAACCGGGCCTCAGGGACATCACGGCCTACCAAACGATCCTCAGCGGCGACCTCGCCGCAAATGACGCCCCCGTGGAAGACCCCTGCGACCTTCTTACAGAACCAACGAGAAGTGAGAACAGCAAGCACGTTCTTACCGCAGCCAATTGCGGCAGATCCACCCTGATCGACGGATTCACAATCACAGCAGGCAACGCCAATGGCTCCGCCGAAGCACACCAATATGGCGGCGGAATACTCGACGGCAAGCCTACTATAAACAACTGCACGATAGTCGGTAACTCCGCTATGGCCGCGGGGGGAGGCATCTCATTCTACAATGCATCCCATACGGAAGGCGCCCTGTTGACCGACAGCACAGTTGCGAGCAATGTGGCAGGTGTGGGAGGAGGAATCAATGGCGTCGTTGAAATCAACAACTGCATAATTACAGACAACAAGGCAATCCTTTACAACGGAGGGGGACTAAAGCTGCCGTATTCAACCGAGACTACAATAACCGACACCCTGTTCAGCAACAACAGCTCCGCCTACGACGGAGGCGCGGTCTCTATCGGAGCAAGCGAAACCGATGTCCTGTTCACTCGTTGCACATTCTCAGGCAATACCGCACGGAACGATGCCGGAGCAATAATAATCGACGGCTGTACCTGCGGAAGCAATGTCCAACTCGATCAGTGCACGCTGACAGGCAACGCCTCGCAACGTGACGGAGGCGCCATTCTAACCTATGGTTACTCAGAAGTCGGCTTGAATAGCTGCCTCGTAACGGGCAATTCCGCCGGCTGTAACGGAGGCGCGATCTGTGACGGCAGGTACTACGATGACGGGGGAAGCCGGATCATCAACAGCACTTTAGCCCATAACACCGCCGGAGGTACGGGCGGCGCAATACAATACGGAACGTATTCGCGAAGATACCGAACCTTGACCAATAGCATCTTGTGGTACAATTCCGACGGCGAAGGGCAGACCGGCGACTCTTCGCAGATCTGTCTCTCCGACTCGGACTGTGTCCCTGCAGTAAGCTACTGCTGCATTCAGGCCCTGCCGAGCTTGTTCAGCGGTAATAACAACATCGACGCACAGCCCCTATTCGCAGACGCCGACGGCCCCGACGGCATCGCCGGCAACGAAGACGACAACCTCCGCCTCCAGGTCTCTTCACCCTGCATAGACCAGGGCAACAATGACCCGGCCGGGACCGAAGACCTCGACGGCAATCCCCGAATACTCGGCGCCGCCGTCGATATGGGAGCATACGAATTCGTAACCTCACTTCAATGGAACCGCTACGATATCATCGACCTCGGAACCCTCGGCGGAGAAAGAAGTCTGGCATTCTCAATCAACAATTATCGCCAGATCGTAGGTTGGGCGCTGAATGCCGACGGAAAAACACGCGCAACCTTGTTCGACTATGCCAACCCGGCCAACAACCGTGACCTCGGTACGCTGGGTGGAAATCGCAGCGAAGCACGGTCCATAAATATCCACGGCGACTCTGTCGGTAAAGCCCTGATCGATGAGACAAGCTACTTCCACGCGACCCTATTC
The DNA here is from genome assembly GCA_016932835.1 of Sedimentisphaerales bacterium. Lineage (GTDB taxonomy): Bacteria > Planctomycetota > Phycisphaerae > Sedimentisphaerales > Anaerobacaceae > JAFGCD01. The sequence continues at coordinate 9,910 of JAFGCD010000058.1, read as the reverse complement.
GACCCGGCCAATCCGGCTTACAACCAGAATCTCGAAAACAACACAAATGACACCAGCGAAGCATGGTCAATCAATGACCTCGGACAGATCGTAGGCAGTGCCAGGCTCCCGAACTGGGACTGGAAAGCGACGCTCTTCGACCCGGCAAACCCGGCCGGCAACATCGACCTCTCCGGCAGCCTGGAAAATCCCTACGGCAGCGATAACAGTTGTGCCCTGTCCATCAACAACAGCGGCCAAATCGTCGGCTACGCTCACACCGGAACAACAAGTGTTCACAATCGTGCCGTTTTCTTCGACCCGACCGGAGCCGGAGCCAACGTTATAATGACCCCGGAAGCAGAAGACGGCGGACAGGCATGGTCAATAAACGATGCAGGCCAGATCGTCGGAGCATCATGGAAAACAGGAGGTGCGGCCCTCTTCAACCCTGCCGAGCCGGGCAACAATTTCTCTCTCGGCGCTTTGCCCGAAGCCCATGGCAGTGCAGCTTATGCAATAAATAATCGAGGCCAGATCGTCGGAGCCGTAACATTCGTGGATGAGTACAGCGACTACTACGATAACGCCGCCATCTTCGATCCTGCAGGCACAGCCAACAACAAAAATCTCAACGAACTCATCGACGACCCCGACGGCTGGGTGCTCTCGATCGCATACGGCATCAATGATGCAGGCTGGATCGTTGGACAGGGAATAAACCACGACGGCCTCAGACACGCATTCCTGCTCATACCAAAGACGCAGCAGCCGGACCTGATAGCACACTACAAGCTCGACGAGACCGAAGGCTCTATAGCCGAGGATTCCGCGGGTGACAATGACGGCGCTCTGCATGGCAACCCTCTCTGGCAGCCGTTCGACGGCCGGATCGACGGTGCATTGCTCTTCGACGGCAACGGCGACTACGTTAATTGCGGCAGCAGTCCGGCGTTCGACCTGACCAGCCAGATGACGGTCGTCGCATGGGTCAAAATTAACGCCGTCAATTGCGATTGGCAGACCGTCATCGCAAAAGGCGACTCCGCATGGAGACTCTCGACCGCCGAGGACGAATACAGGTACCACTTCGCAGTCACAGGAGGCCCGCCATGGAACTTCATTAACGGCGACATCGTCGTGGGCCAGGACGAATGGAACCAGGTCTGCGGAACCTATGACGGCGCCGACCTGCGGCTCTACATCAATGGTGTCGAAGACCCCGTAGGAGCCGTCCCCGAACTCGGCGGAATAACAACCAACGACCGCGATGTCCTCATAGGAGAAAACGTGCAGGCGAACGAACGTTACTGGGACGGCGCAATCGACGATGTCCGAATCTACAATTACGCCCTCAGCCCGGCGCAGGTCGCCGATCTCTACTACCCCATGGTCATATACGTCGATAGCACCGCCGCCGGAGCAGACAACGGCTCATCATGGCAGAACGCATACCGATCCCTCCAGGATGCCATAGCCGCCGCAGTCGCCGGAGCGGAGATTCGAGTGGCACAAGGCGCCTATACGCCCGACACCGGAGCAGCAATCACGCCCGGCGACCGACAGGCTACCTTCCAGCTCAAAAACGGCGTGACAATCAAGGGCGGCTACGCAGGACTCGCCGGACCAGAACCCGACGCCCGCGACATACAGGCATACGTCACTGCCCTCACCGGCGACCTCGCCGGAAACGACGGACCCGACCAGGCCAACCGCGCCGATAATGCCAGACACGTCGTCACCGGCAGTGGAACAGATACCACCGCCACTCTGGACGGATTCACTATCATGGGCGGCCAGAGCGATTTCCACGGTGGAGGAATGTACAATGTAGCCGGCAGCCCGACTATTATCGACTGCATCTTCACCAAAAATGCCGCCGAGATGGGTGGAGGAATTTTCAACACCGACCATAGCAGCCCCTCTATGACTCGCTGCATATTCACAAGCAATACCATTTACTCCGATTACGACGGCGCAGCCGTAGCTAACACGCAGCACAGCAGCCCTCGTCTAATTGACTGTGTCTTTACGTACAACATGGCCCCCTCAGGAACCGCAACAATATACAACTACTCAAGTAGCAACCCGACCCTGACCAACTGCGTCTTCTCGGACAACGTCGATCTGTTTGGTACGATGTACAACTATACTAACAGTAATCCCGTCTTGAGTCGTTGTGTCTTCCGTGGCAATGCGAGCTCGGCTATATATAACAACAACTCCGACCCCATAATATCAAACTGCATATTCGCAGATAATGAGTCTTATGATGGGGCCGGCATCCACAACTACGACAGCAGCCCGACCGTAACCAATTGCACATTCACGGGGAACATCGCGCAAAACAAGGGCGGAGGAATATACAGCAGGGGAGACAGTCACCCTATATTGACTAACTCTATCTTCTGGCATAACACCGCAGGCGTATCCGCCGGACAAGAATTGTACACCGAATACTATTACGGCTACGCTGCATCAATCACTGTCAACTTCAGTTGCATCGAAGGTGGGCACAGCGGAGTCTTTGTCGACAGCAGCAGTACGCTCAACTTCGGCCCCGGCAATATTGCACAAGATCCATGTTTCTTCGATCCAGCAAACGGCGACTATCATCTCAAGAGCCTCGGCTGGAGATGGGACCCGATACGCGACGAATGGACCTTCGACCGCATAACCAGCAGATGCATCGATGCAGGTAACCCGGGCGACCCCCTCGGCGACGAACCGCTAACGGTCCCGCCCGACCCCAACAACGAATTCAGCACCAACCTGCGAATCAATATGGGCGCCTACGGCGGAACCGAAGAAGCTTCACTACCGCCGCTGGGATGGGCACTCCTGCCCGACATCGATAATAACGGAACCGTTGACTTCCGCGATATGGCATGCACCGGAAAAGACTGGACCTGCACCACAGCGCACATGCCATGCGATTTCGACAGAAGCGGAGTCATTAATGCTATGGACGTCGCAATTATCTCGGAAAACTGGCTGAAGACAACCACTTGGCAGAAAACCGGAGATTGACAACACCGATAAAGCCAACAGACTCAAAATGCATATTACCAAATGGATTGAAAGATACGCAGAATGACAGCCCTAAGCTCAATTGCCGGGCGGCCCCCTGCCGAACGCATGTTCGGCAGGGACAGTCCTCGCTGACCGGATAGTCGATGCCAGGAACCTGACCTGCGAATACGAAAGTGAGGGCCGGCTGAAAAGAACCCTCTTATGCCGGCGACCAGCGAGATTCAGGTTAACTACCCTCCCACCCGTGCCGGGAAGCCAAAGCTTCTCGGCACTTTTATAGCGCCAGCGCCGCAACGACGCCGACCGTACTAAGACGCCTGATGCCCGGCCTTGTCTTTGGCATCGGCTAAGAATTGCAGCCACCGGGACCAAGCATTCTCATAGGTCTTCGCCGAAACAAGAAAACCGTCGTTATGACCGCCCAAAATCTCGACGAATTCCTTCGGCTCGTTCGCAGCTTCATAAAGTGCCGCCCCAAACTCAAACGGCACAATCTCATCGTATTTGCTGTGAATCACCAGAACCGGACACCGAACAGCCTTTACATAAGAGATCGTCTTATAGCCGAACCTCGCAAACCAGCGAACAGGCATATAAGGGTAGAACCTCGCACCCATGGCTGCATAAGAAGTAAAGCTGTTCTCCAGAACCAGTCCCCCCGCCTGAACTTTCGTCGCAAGCTGAGCGGCGATGCTCCCGCCCATCGACTTGCCGAATAGAATCATCTCGTCAGGGCGAACATTCTTACAGTTGACCGCCCAGTCATAAGCCGCCCGGGCATCGGCGTATGTCCCCGCCTCGCTCGGATTGCCTTCGCTCCTGCCGTAGCCGCGGTAATCGAAGATAAAACAATTCAAGCCGAAACCGTGAAGAATGTTGATGCTGTCAAGCCGATGCATTATGTTCCCGCCGTTGCCGTGACAGAACAGCACCGTAAACACCGCATCCTTAGCAGGAATCCACCACCCATTCAGGCTCACCCCGTCGCCGCTCTTGAAAACCACCTCTTCAAAATCGAGGTCCAGATCGCCCGGCGTATAAGAAACATCGCGCACCGGACGATAAACAAACCTCGGCTGCATGACAAAAAGCACCAGTGCCCAGCTCACATAAGCTGCGCAAAGCACTATGCCGAGATATAGCAGAATCGTCCACATATCATTGGTTGGTCAATACGTCCTATTTTGAATATTTCATCGGCAAATCCAATCCGTCGGCATAAAAACTAACGCTATTCTAACGCATGTCTCCTGCCGCAGACACATCGCCTCCGATGTGCTCTCTAACGCAGCATGTATTCACAGGCCAGGCGCTTCGCCCTATCGCCGAGCAGACGCCGGCAGTGTTTCAACGCGTAATCAAGCGACATGCCTTCTTCTCGGCACGCAATCGCCGCCGCGACCCCGAGCTTCTCACAATCACCCGCAGACACCATAACCTGCCCGGCCAGAACCGCAGCGCGAACCCCGCGCTCTCTCGCCAAGGCCAAGACCCCGCTGACGACTTTTCCCCGCAACGACTGCTCATCGAAACAACCTTCGCCGGTAACAACCCAGTCCGCTGAAGCAGCCTCGCCGGCTAGGTCGGCCCCTGCCATCACCGTCTCGATCCCCGAAACTAAGCTGCCTCCCATAAAGGCCGTAGCGCCCGCAGCCAGCCCCCCTGCAGCCCCGCCACCCGCTGTATCCGCAATCTCGCATCCCAACTGCCTCGCCGCTAAATCCGCCAGATGAAGCAATCCGGCCTCCAGCAGCGAGACCGCCGCCGAATCGGCGCCCTTCTGGGGCCCGAATACCCGCGCAGCACCGTCCTCGCCGCACAATGGATTATCGACATCACAAAGAACCTCAACCGCCGGAAGCTCCAACTCCGCAGGTCCGACTATATCGGCAATATCAATAAGCCCGGCGCCGCCCGGGCATACCGGATTCCCATGCGAATCGAGAAACCGCCACCCCAGTGCCGCCGCCGCACCCGTGCCGCCGTCAACCGTCGCACTGCCCCCGACAGCCAGTTGAATCCGCTCGGCCCCGTGTTCAACTGCCGCTTTGATAAGCTGCCCAGTCCCGTAAGTCGTCGTAGCCAGAGGGTCGCCCTGACCACGCTCCAGCAGTTCGAGTCCGCTGGCCTTGGCCATCTCGACAAGAGCTGTCTTAGTCTCCTCGAACCAGGCGAAACCCGCCTCGACCTCCATATCCGGCAAAGGCCCCATCACCCGCTTTTCGATCCATACGCCTCCGCCGGACCGGAGCATCGCCTCGGCGGTCCCTTCCCCTCCGTCGGCCATGGGCTTGATTATTATCTCGGCGTCAACCGAACAGCCGATAGCATCGGCAACAATCTCACAAGCCTCGACCGAAGTCAGAGAACCCTTGAACGAATCCATCGCGACGACAATCTTCATCAAACCGGACAACCTTCAGAATCTGAGCTTCCCCCAGGTATTTTAGTTTGCCGCCACATCGCCGACAAGCTAAAATCCAAACCATGCTCAAGCGAAGAAAAACCAGGACCGTAAAGGTAGGCTCTGTGAAGATCGGCTCTGCCGCACCTGTAGTTATCCAGTCCATGACCAAAGTCCCCACGACCGATATCTCCCGCTGTCTCAGGCAGATAAACCAGCTCATAAAAGCAGGCTGCAGACTCGTCAGGCTGGCCGTGCCCCGAAAGGCGGACACTGATGCACTTGCTAAAATCGTCCGGAAGGTGACTGTCCCACTCATCGCCGACATCCATTTCAGCCCCGAACGCGCCATCGAAGCCATAGAAGCAGGCGCAGCCAAGATCAGGCTCAACCCCGGCAATATCAAAAAACAAGCGGACATCCTGAGAATAATCGACGCCGCCAAGATGCATAAAACCGCCATCCGCATCGGCGTAAACGAAGCCAGCATCAGGGACCTGAAGAAAACTCCTGTCCCCCCGAACAAGAGAATCGCTCTGATGCTCAATGAAATGTTCAAATACGTCCGGATTTTCGAAGGCCGAAGCTTCACCCGCCTCGTCCTCAGCGCCAAGACCAGTGACACCTTCCGCACGATTGAGATAAACCGCAGAATAGCCGACACTTTCGACTATCCAATACACCTCGGCCTGACCCACGCAGGACTGCCCGAAGACGCCGAGATACCCTCGGCAGTCGCCATCGGAACGCTATTGGCCGAAGGAATCGGCGACACAATCCGCGTAAGCGTCGCAGGAAATCCCGTCATCGAAACCCAAATCGCAAAACGGATATTGCGCTCCCTCGGCCTCGAAGAGCCGCCCGCATCAGAGCCTGAACTGGTGGTCTGTCCCACATGCGCACGCGCCGAGGTGGATATTGTCAAGCTCGCCCGCAAGGTGGCAAAGGCCCTGCCAAAAATCGAAAAGCCCCTCCGCATCGCAGTGATGGGTTGCATAGTCAACGGCCCCGGTGAGGCCGCAGACGCCGACCTTGCCCTGTGCGCAGCCAAAAACAAGGCCTTCATCTACAGAAAAGGCCGCAGAATCGCAACAGTCCCGGAACGCAAAATCATCACGGAATTGCTCAAGCAACTTGCAAACCTGTAGCCGTCTTTCTCGTAGAAAACACATGGCATCCGAGTTACAGAGAACAACACTGAAGCGTTTTCTCGTCATGGTCGTTTTTTCCGCGGCCTTTGCGTACATCGAATCGGCTGTCGTCGTGTATCTCAGGGCAATCTTTTACCCCGACGGCTTCACCTTTCCCCTGCCTAATATGTTCGATTTCGACCCCGCCCAAAGGTATCTCCTGCTCACCGAGATCGGACGCGAAGCCGCCACCCTCGTCCTAATACTGGCCGCCGCTTATCTCTTTGGCCGAAACCGCCGGCAGCGATTCGCATACTTCCTCGCCATCTTCGCCGTCTGGGACATCTTCTACTACATCTGGCTGAAAGTCATCCTCGACTGGCCCGCCTCGATCATGGATTGGGACATCCTCTTTCTCATCCCTGCAACCTGGGCATCCGCCGTTCTTTACCCTGTCATAGTCTCCGTGATAATGCTGGTATTCGCCGCCCTGATCCTGCACCGAGACGCAATCGCAAACCCCATCAAAGCCGCCGCAATCGATTGGCTGATATTCGCAGCCGCCTCGGCGGTCATCGTCCTGGCCTTCTGCACCCCCGGCAAACACATAACCGACGCAGACTACAAGGACCACTTCTATTGGCCCCTCTTCGCAATCGGCGCAGCATCCGCCATCGCGGCATTCTCCGGATGCCTGCTCAAATCAAGTCAACCCCCCGGCTCCGCCGGATAACCGCAACACGAAAACCCCTCGCCGCAGTTATTGCCGCCCTCGCGCCGAGCCGCCCCCACCGTTTCTCCTGACCGGAGGACGCCTCCTGCCGACTCTGCCCCCGGCCTCGTCGCCGGAATCCTGTTGCGCAAAACCCTCGAACTTCCCGAATATCATCTTGCCCGCCGACGTTTGCAGAGAGCTGGTAATGCTGATCAGCAAATCGCGGCCGATCTTGTTCCTGCCGCCCTCGACGACAACCATCGTCCCGTCGTCGAGATATCCGATACCCTGCTCGGCCTCTTCGCCAGGCTTGATGATCTTGACCTGCATCATCTCCCCGGGCAAAGCAACAACCTTCAAAACGCTCGCCAAATCGTTGATATTCACAACATCGACCTCACGAACCTGCGCAACCTTCGTGAGATTGTAGTCTGTCGTCGCAAGCCGCCCGTGAGACGCCCTCGCGAACATAACGAGCTTCTGATCCACACCTTTGACCTCCTCAACCTCTTCGAGCATCGTATCGTCAATACTGATGTCAATGCTCGGATCCGACTGCATCTGGTTGAGTATGTCAAGACCGCGCCTGCCACGCTGACGCTTCAGCCTGTCGGCAGAGTCCGCTATGAACTGCAGCTCGTTCAGCACGAAACGAGGAACAACCAAAGGAGCATCGAAAAGCTTGTTCTGATACAAACCGGCAATCCGACCGTCAATGACGGCCGATGTGTCGAGAATAAGAGGCCGCGCCCCCTTGGTCTGCTTGGCAAACTCAACATAAGGAATCACAAAACGAACGTCGTCCTTCGTCCGGATCACAATGCTGATCGTAACATAACAGACACATATCCCGAGAAGCCACTTGATCGCCTGCGCCATCGCCGGAATCATATTGATCTTGTACGATTCATTCACCATATCCACAACAGCCGCAAGAACAAGGCTGATAAGCAGACCGACTAAAAGACCGAAGAACACCCCCGCAACAGCCGCGAATTTCCGCTTGGGAGTAAGAACTTCGAGCAGGAATACAAAAACCGCCATCCCCAGCCCGACCACAATAAGAGCCGCAAAATTATGTGCGCCTGCCTTGGTAATAGGATCCGAAGTCGCGGCGACAAACAGCGTCCCTATCAGCACCAGCCAGAATATCGCCCTGAAAATCCAAAGTAACATAGTTATGATCTCCAAATAATAATGACAGAATTATCCCGTATATACCTCGCTATTATAACCCCTCCGCAGACATTGACAACACCCAATCCAGCCGGTATTGCCCGGCCGCGCCCCCCAGCCGATACCGTGCCAAATTGACGATATCAGGTCAAAAAGAAACGGGGCCTATCCCGATTTAATCGGAATAGGCCCCGAAATTATGCGAATTAAACGTTCGCCGCTAATTGGTCCTGAATATTAACTTCTACTCTAACGAAGCCGGGCCAATCAATAAAAGCGACCGTTATCTTCGTCAAATCTCCTGTACTAACGGGAGATTAGCGCTTCCTGCGAATCCTGAGCATCGACAATCCACCAAAGCCCAGAAGAGCAATCGTGGCCGGCTCGGGAACATAAACAGGCGAGGCGCCCCTGGCAACGTCGTTCATAAGAACCATCGTGCCGCCCGGAAGGAACTCGTAAAGTTCCAGACCTGCTCCGCCGCCGCCTTCGAAGCCAATGGCTTCGAGGGAGTAAAGGCCGGTTTCGGGAACCGTGAATAACCAAACACCGGTTTGATTCCAGCTATTGGTCCTGCCGATCTCTTGGCCGTTGATCCTGACCAGGACGCCGTCATCGAAGATGCCGCCAAGAATGTGCAGACCTGCGGTCAGCTCGATGCAGCCTTCAACCATGACTGCGAAATTGTCCTCGCCATCGCCGTCGGCCGGATCGCCGGGATTCGTCAGGAAAGCATCGATACCCGGGAAGGTCTCGTCCGGATAGCCGTTATCAGCGTAGAAAGCATTCCGTCCGCCTGAATCGTACAGGTTGACCATCGCGCGAACTGCCTGGCCATACTGGGCAGCCGGATACTCTGTCGGATCGCCGGGCCAGTAGTCTGTCATGCCGGCATTCTTAACCAGATATTCGGCCTGCTGCCACTGCCAATCTCTAATATCAACGCCTCCTTCGCCATCCTCGTCCCAATAAACCCAATATTCAGGCATCTGGGCTACGGTTACAAGCATACCCGAAACACTGCCGCATGACTCGGCAAGCGGAGTGACGTCGAGATTCTTGACGCCGATGATGCCGGGATTGGTCTCGATTGCAACGTTGCTGGCATAAGCCTGAACCAACCACGCATTATCGTGGGCGGTCAAAGCAAGACCGGCAAGAATCGTGTCCGGCATGTCACGGAACTGGGTATTCAGAACTTCCCAGCCTGAACCGTGATCAACCAGAGTCTGAACGATCTCATAGCCGTCCTGCGATACGCGCTGAACGCCGAGCTTGTTGGGAGCTACGCCCCAATGATCTGCGCCCCAGCTGCCCCCATCCTGGTCGTTACGAGCCTGGGTGAAGCAGGAATCACCAATTGAGCCTTTTAAGGCCCAGGGATCGCCGCCGCCCTTACGCGTAGCTAAGGAGTAATGGGGTGAACCAGCGGTGGTGTTGTCGCGAAGCATGACTTCCATCTTCGCCCAATCG
>JAFGCD010000057.1 GCA_016932835.1 Sedimentisphaerales bacterium | reverse complement strand
TTTTTTTCATTTTGCATCATTTTGCGCGCGTTTTTGACCGTTTTTTGCACGCTTTTTTCTTAGCCATACCGCCCACGTCTCCCATTTTTACACCACCAACCTCATTTTCAGCCCAATATCGAGGATCACCCATTTGAAAAACCGTGATTTTCCCCGTTTTCCCCCCGATTTTTCGAATCCCTACCTTTCCGCTATCCAATCCCCCACCCCTTTTCTGCCTTTGACCTTCAATCCGTATTTTCACGCCCGGCATTTGGCACACCTCGATTTGTATATTAGATATTATGTAGAGATGTTCAGCCCCGGCCCTCAGCCGGGACTGTAAAACTCAAGTGTTGCAGTATTTTGGAGCAGGAGAAAAATGAGAGGCTGGAGAAGTAAGTTCATTTTCATTCTGATTGTCTATTTCGCGGGTTTCGCAACGGCAATCTACATCCTGGCGCCCACCCCGGAAGGCTACAGCAAAGAACCGGGAGGCAAGCGCCTTTTCGGCACTAACATCAAAACAGAGCAGATCGTCGCATCCGTCAATTCCGGAATGCACAAAGCCGTAGAAATGGGCAAAGATGCCGCCTGCAAAGCGGCGAAGTTCATCAAGGACAAAATTAACGAAGAGCAGCCCCAATCAAACGGATAAAAAGGATAGAGCAGCGTTAAGACCCGGCGCAATTTTAAGACGGATTGCTAACGTGTTCCTGTGTTGAACGCTGTTTATGGACTCTCTCGTGGAGGGGGAAATACGCAACACTGATCGGCCGTGGGTCACCGGGGACCCACGGCCATCACCTAATAACAGGGATTAAGGCCCAACAGGCCGAATCGGCGAGCACATCACCCCGGCCGAATCCTCCCTATGGGACGCCTTAGGCGGAAACGCGAAATTCCCAGCCCCGCACGCCCCCGCGAATCCATAATCCCCTTCTGCCGACCGTCTCTCAAAGCTTTATTCGCAGCGTGTAAACGATTTCTCCGCCGGCCTGATAGACGACCTGCACAGTCGAGGGAAAAATGTGGCGGGAATTGTGCTGCGGTGGTATTATATCTGCAATATGGGGCTGTTATTGAAGGTCAACTAAGATGAATGAACGCTACGGACTGATATTCGATGTTGACGGTGTGATCGCGGATACCGAGGGAGTCAATGCGGTGGTTACTGCTCGCGTACTAGAAGAGCTATTCGGCATTACGCAGGTCAAGGAGGAGGATTTCGTGCTCGGAATCGGATGCGGGGACGAGGAATACGTCCGGGCGGGGGCGCGGGCGCACGGGCTGGAATTGACGGACAAACAGGCCAAGGCAGGGACACAACTGCGGGAAAAATATTTTATCGAGGCGATGGCGACAGAGCCTTTGAAGGTCTTCGACGGGGTTATCGAACTGATGGACGATGCGCTGGAGAGCGGTCGGTTCTCGCTTGCAATAGCGACGTCGGGATCGTTCGAGAAGTCGCGCGCGATAGTGCAATCGGCGGGCGCGCCGTACGAGCAGATGGCGCACGTCAGCGGAAACGACGTTAAAAGACGTAAGCCGGATCCGGAGATATTCCTGCTGGCGTGCGGTCGAATCGGAATCGATGCCGGGCTGTGCGCGGTGGTTGAGGATGCGCCGGACGGCGTTGCCGCGGCGAAGGCGGCGGGGACTGCGTGCATCGCGGTGACCAATTCAGCCTCGGCGGAGAAACTCTCAGGAGCTGATTTGGTCTGCGACAGCCTGGCGGATATCAGCATAGGGACTGTTATGGACTTGATCCGGTCGCAGGAGGGATGAGAAATATATCTCCGTCGGCGGGAGGGATGATGTGCATGGAGGCGGTCTTCCCGGCAGCCAGGCTGGTGCGGGGCCGGTGGAATCGTATTGACACGGGCTTGTTGCCCATGGGGTTGTAAATGACATCGCCGTTCTGAAATCTGCGTGTGAAACTGCCATCCTGCCTTTCTGCGCCTTTGGCCAGGGGCTTTCCCAGGCTTTTGTCCCAGAATGGATACCAGTTGTGCAAATGGTCGGCGGTCGGCAGGGGATTGGGGTCTGAGAAGAGGCAATAGCCGTCGGAGCAGGTCAATGACAATGCGGTTGTGGCGCGCATGAAGTTAAGGTCCAGGCGTGAATTGTGGAACCAGGTCTCCAGACAGTTGACACGCGGCGGCCTGAGATTCTTCTCGGCCCACTTCAGGGTCTCGACGATCTTCTTCCAGTCGTCGGGGGCACTGCTCCTGTAGCACTCCATAAAATAGCCGTTGATGTATGGAGCGGTTCGCGGCGTGATGCGGTCATTAGCATTTGTGAGGATAAGCGCTTCGTCGCCGATCGCTTCTCGGACGGTCTTGACAAGTTCGAGGCGGTCGTCATCGTCGGCCCACCAGTCGAGGATGATTCCATCGACGATGCCCGTGCGGACGACGGCGGCGGCACGTGCGGCGACGTGGCGGCGGAATTCGGGATTGTGGAAGTCCATGCAGACATATCCGCCCTCGGCCCAGCCCATTACGAGTCGGCCCTGCTTGTCGCGGAGCCACCATTTATGGCCTTGGCCGAGAAAGCTGCGGTGTGCATCACGATACCTTATTTCGGCGATCAGGATGATATTCGGATTGAGCCTGAGCAGGGCTTGCCTCTTCTTGATTGCCCGGGGAATGGTCTGGGGGCGGAATTTCGTGGCCAGTCCTGAAGGCTGGTCGTCCCATTGCAGGCCGAAATATCCGATGGAATGCCAGATCAGGTCATGCCTTGCAGCGACGACGAGAGGATCAACGGCCTTGAGATTGTCGGCGGGATTCCAGGCCTGAAAGACGGAAGGGAAGCTTCGCGAAGCGATTCTCTCGGGGGCGCTGCCAGTAGTCACGGCCGAAGGTTCATGTACTGCATGTACGCAGGAGAAACAAAACGATACTACAATTAAGAATGTGCAAAGGGTATTGGTTTTCATGATCGTTTCCTGCCATGTTCGCGGAGGTTCATCGGCTTGTGGGCGAGGTCGATAATCCATGCGTCGGGGATTTTTGCTGCTATTATTTCTGAGGCGAGGCTGGACCATCGGCCGCAGAGGTCGAGGACTGCGCTGTCTGTGGTGACGACGACGGAGTCGGCCTTTCGCAAGACGGCGTCGGGGCTGAGGACGAGTTCGACCTGCCAGGGCCAGGGGTTTTCCTTCGCGAGGTCGGCCATGATTTTCCTGAGCCTGCCGCTATTGGAGACGGGCTTATCGAGCAGCCAGGTGACTTCTGCGGGGTCGATTTCCTTCAGAAAACTTCCGATTAATTCGAGGGCGGGCACGGTCTCGGTGACTTTGCGGTACGTGCCGTGAATGCCAGCGAGGTCACGACAGCATCGGTCGCGACCTTTGAGGATTATGCCGCCGCTGATTGCGGCTTCGACGGTTATCAGGAGGTTGTAGCCATCGATGACGATTCGACTGCCGGCGAGGTCGTCTATCGAGATGCGGCGGCTGTCTCGCGCATGGAGTTGGCCGTCGGAGCAGGCGCATCGCATCAATGCGAGCCTCTGCCTTTCGGTCAGTGCGAAGCGGTCGCCGACGAGTTTGAGGCTGCTTTTGGGGGCATAGCCTTTTGTCAGCAGCATCGCGTAATCGGCTGAAGCCAGTCTCAAATCGCCGAGGGCTTCAGATGCGAAGAGCTTGGAGTCTTCGGGGTGCGGGCCGCGATGTGTGCGTTTGTCTGGCATGAGCGGGCCTGTCAAATTCGCTTTCCTTCTTCGCGGGCGCGGTTGATCTGTTCTCTGCTGCGGTGCTGGTATTGCCTCAAGGTCTCGATGTTGTATTCTTCCAGCAGCTTTCTGGCGCTGACGCCGGGCTTGGCGGCCTTGAAAAGCCACCACGGCGCGAGGTCTTCCTGGCTGAGATTGCGTTCGACGACGATTTCGCCATCGTGCTCCTTGAGCATTTTCTCGACCTTATCGCGGTTGAAATCATGGTGGGCGAAGGCGCGGTCGAGGTCGAGGGTTGCGACGAACTGCTTTTTGCGGGGCTTTTGTATGTCGTGATGCGTTTTGCCGGTAATGTCGATGATGTTGCCGGCGCCGACGGGAACGACGTAGTAGTGGTAGAGAATTGCAAAGGCATTGAGCGGGGAGCCTCCGCCGTAGGCGCTGGGCCAAAAGACGATATCGACATCGAGGTCGTCGCACTTCTGCCAGAGTTCGGGGTAGTTGAGATCGAAACATGTCAGGATGCTTATCCTTCCGAAGTCGGTCTCGAATACCTTGACGCCTTCGGTGCTGAGGTTGAGACCTTCTCCCCAGAATACGAATACTTTGCGGTAGTATCCTGCGACGTTTCCTTTTCGGTCGATCAGGACGGCGGTATTGTACTGCCTGTCGCCGGCCTGTTCTCTGATTGGGCAGACGACGTACATATTGTACTGCTTTGCGAGGGCGGCGACAGCATCGGTAGTGGAGCCGGGGATTGGCTCGGCCTTTGTGCCGGCGAATTCCTCGGGCAGGCATGCTATATCGACGCCGTTATTGCCGGCGGTGTGGAGGTGGTCGATTGCCTCTTTGAGCTTTGCTTCGCGTTCGCCGCCGAAACCGATACAGATTGCGGCGACCTTGACCTGCCGGCCGGGGAGCTTATCGCGGTCGAGTTGCGGGATGCGCTTGACATCGCTGCCGGCGGCGCCGGCGGTGCAAGAAAGACATATTACAATCGAACAAATCGTGAATGTTTTGCGAAATACCATCGGTCTTACCCCTGTTCTTAGAGCGTCCAACATAGCTGTATTCAATTACTGCGTTCAGTTTATCGCGGGCAGCGAGTAAATCAAAAACAAATTGACATAACAAGCCCGCCGTTTTACTATTGGCCGCTTGTGATGCACTAAGCAAGTGTGAATAATCTATGTGAAGGTCCGGCTGCAGCGGAATAGTCCAGGGATGCCCAGTCATAACTTAGCTCGAATAGAAATAGACGATCTCGAAATAATCGGGTATTCGGTGGCCGGCGAAGAGACGGTCGTTGCGATTCCGCAGCTCGACGTATGCTTCGATATCGGCAAGGCCCCGGACCAGTTGATCCATATCAATCACGTGCTTCTGACGCATGGTCACATGGATCACGCAGCGGGTTTTGCGTACTATCTTTCGCAGCGTAATTTTACGGGGCAGGCGCCGGGGACTATTCTTGCGCCGAAGAATCTTCTCGGGCCGATGCGTGAGATAATCGATGCGTGGGGCCGGCTTGACGGCAACAAGATACCGGTCAAACTGGTGGGAATGAAGCCGGGCGACGAACACCAGATTAAGCCGAATCTGTTTGCAAAGGCCTTTCCGACCAAACACAGCGCCGGCTCGCTGGGTTTCAGCGTTATCGAGAAACGCAAGAAGCTCAAGGCCGAATACAGCGAACTTACGGGGCCGCAAATTGTGGAGCTGAAAAAGCAGGGAGTGGAAATCGATTATCCGCTGGATATTCCGATTGCCAGCTACCTGGGCGACACGCAGTATGTGGATTTTTCGCAGCTCGACTACATCGCCAAGAGCAAGATACTCATCGCAGAGTGCACGTTCTACGAGGACGAGCACAACACGCGGGCGCAGGCGGGCAAACACATGCACGTCGATGAGCTTGCGTCGCTGTTAGGCAATATGGCCAACGAGCACATCATCATTACACACACGACCGCGCGGACTCCAATGCGTGAGATACGTAAGATGCTCAAACAGGCGATGCCGGTTGAGTTGATGGCGAAGATTACGATCCTTCCCCGGCGGCCTCGCCACCCTGCGGGGCAATGACAAGGGCTTGCAGTTCAGGGACGCAGTAGAAACTTATCGCAGGCGGAGCGGGGCTTATCCGTCCGGCGGTTTTTTTCAGATTGCGGGCCTGGAATCGGTCAGGCAGAGGTTTACGAGGTCGTTTATTACTGCTGTTCCGGCGCACATTACCTTGTCGGCCCCTCCCCAGTAGAGCTTGATTGTGCCGTCACTTTCGGGTATTGCGGCGCAGGTGAATACTACGTTGTGGACGTAACCGACGACCTCCCAGGGGTCTTCGGGCTGGAGGATCCATCTGTCGCCGACGCCGATGACCTTTGCGGGGTCTTCGAGGTCGTGCAGGGCGACTCCGAGGCGATAGATGCAGCCATCCATTGTGGGGAAGACGCCGTGGTAGATATTGAGCCAGCCCTTTTCGGTTTTGATTGGCGGTGCGCCGGGACCTATCTTCATTTCGTCCCAGTGGTACTTGACGGGTTTGATGACGACTTTGGCATCGCCCCAGTGGACGAGGTCCGGCGAGTAGCTGATCCAGATCGACCACGGGCTGACCTCGGAATTGGGGCGGTTGAGCTTGGCGTATCTGCCCTTTATTTTTTCGGGAAAAATGACGGTGTTGCGATAGTCTGCCTCGCTTATGAATGTTACCCTTTCGAGGATTTCGAAATCTGCGGTTTTTGCCAGACCTATGCGGACGCCGTGTCGGGAATATGCGCTGTATGTAATGTAATAGGTGTCGTCGATGAAGGTTATTCGCGGGTCCTCGACTCCGAATTCCTCGTACTCGCAGAAGAGGGGTTCTTTGGCGGGGACCATGAAGGGCATCGGTCTTGACTTGAAATCGAATCCGTCTTCGCTGTCTGCGATTCCGATGATCGACCTTCCGGTGTCGAGGTGGGAGCGAAAGAGCATAACGTATTTTCCGTTGTATTTCGCGACGGCGGCGTTGTGGACCGTCTCGACCTTGTATGGTATGTCTTCTTTCGTTAGTATTGGGTTGCCCTGGTATCGCTTTACGAATTGCTTTTTCATCGGTCGGGCTCCTATGGCGTTCTACCGTTTTTTCTTTTGACGTCTGAAGATTTCGGCATAGACCTTTTCGTATGCTTCGACCATTTTGTCAATCGTAAATTTCTGTTCGACTCGGCGCCGGCATTGGGCGCGGTCGATTCGGTCTATTTTTGCGACGGCGCGGACGGCCTGGGCGACGGAGTTTACGAGGTAGCCGGTCTGCTTGTCGGCGATGACCTCCCTGCATGAGCCGAGGTCCATTGCGATGACGGGTACGCCGGCGGCCATGGCTTCTGCCATTACCAGGCCGAAACGCTCGGGGATGGTGTTGAGGTGCAGGACGGCAGAGGCCTGCTTGAGCAGCGCATCGCGCTGCGGGGGGTTTACGGGGCCGATGAAGCGAACCGATGAATCGTCGATATGCGGTTTGATGAGGGTGTCGAAGTAGCGCTCGTCCTGGATTATTCCGGCAATTATGAGGTTTCGGCGGGCCTTCTTCGCAACTTCTATTGCGAGGTGCGTGCCCTTGTCGGGATGTATCCTGCCGAGGAAGACGAGGCTGTCGCCTGGTTTGTCGCTGAATGTGAGGTTCGTCAGGTCGATACCGTTATATACCGTGGCAAGGTAGGGCAGTTGCGGGTCGCGGTCGGAATCGCTTATCGAGACGAAGTATGAATCCTTGTGGTCGCGGTAAACCCGCAGGATGTCGGGGTCTGAGAAGCCGTGGATGGTCGTGAGCATGGGCGTCTCGACGAGGCGGGAATAGGTCAGGGGCAGGTAGTCGAAGTTGTTGTGGATGAGGTCGAAGTCGGCGGCGAGCTCCATTGCCTTGGATATGTGCAGACAGGTCGAGACGGCAGGGATTTGATTCTTGTCCTCTTCGTATCCTCTCTCGATCCAGCCGACGAGGTTGGCGGCGGTTTGCGAATCCTTCGTGGCGAAGAGGGTGACGTTCTTCCAGCCTCGGGAAACGAGGCCTTCGGTGATATTGCCGGCAACCGTCTCCCATGCTCCGTAGGCGCGAGGCGGGGTCCGCCAGGCTATGGGAGAAAGAACAGCAATTCTCTTTTCCTTGATATCCATCCTTAGATACCGGCCAAAGCGCGATTACTTTCCTTTCCTGACCTCTTCTTTAATCCTCTGTATATGTCCTCTGCCGAGGGCCTTTACTTCGCATCCTAACTCGAAATACTTTCTGATTTTTTCGTCGTCCAATATGCCAAAGCAATCGACTACGGCCAACGGTTTGCCGGCCCACTCGACGATTTTGCCGGGGTCGAGTTCGAGATAGGGGGCGTGCGGGACCGCCAGTATTAAGGCCTGGGCGCCCTTCAAAGCGGAGGGCAAATCTGAGAGGACTTTCGTATTTACCAAGTGAGCCTGATTTCGGAAGAAGCGGGAGAGGGAATGGCCCGGCGCGGGATACGTTTCCTGGCTTTCAAGTTCGTACCAGTGTTCGAGATAGGGGTCGTGGACCCGCATTTCGGCGCCCATCTCGGTGAGCTTTCTGACGACGACTTCGGAGCCGCTGTATCTCGTATCTCCGACATCCTGGCGATAGCTCGCACCGCAGAGCAGGACGGGGGCGCCTGCAATCTGTCGGCCCATGTTTCGCAGGGCGTCCCTTGTGAGCGTTGCGACGTGGAGGCCGCGGGTATCGTTGATATCGATTGCCTGCGTGGTTATCTTGAAGATGTCGTCCTCGAAGCCGAGGATGTGCTTGTAGGCCCAGTATCCCAGGCCTCCGTCCTTAGGGAGGCAGTATCCGCCGATTCCGGGGCCGGGGAATATCATATTGCTGTGGGTGGGGCGAACCTTTATTGCGTTTATGACCTTGATGAGATCGACGCCGTTTCGCTCGGCGAAAAGGCTCCACTCATCGAGAAAGGCCAATATCGAAGCTCGAAATGAGTTTTCCACTATCTTGGTTGTCTCGGATTCTATGGGACGATCCATGACGGTCAGTGGAAATTCCTCGGTGTTGAGGACTTCGCGCAGAAACTTCTCCACGCGCCCCCTGGCCTGCTCGCTGCACCCTGAACAGACGCGCCAGAAGTCTCTTATCGACGAGACGTAATTCCTGCCTGGCATGACTCTCTCGAAGCTGTGGGCCAGGAGGGGCTCTGATTCTATGCCTCGCTCTGCGAAGGCCTTCTTCATAACCGGCCAGGCGACAAACTCGGTCGTCCCGGGGGCAACGGTCGTCTCGATAAGGGTAAGGCAATCGGCGGGGACTTTCTCGGCGATTGTTTTGATGGTCGCTTCGAGAGCGCCCATCTCCACTTTTCCCGTTCGCATATTGCCGAGGTCTTCCTTGGAATAATCGCACTGCACGTCAACGACGACACAATCGGCGAACTTGAGGCAGTCACTGTTGTAGGTCGCCACGAGAGTTTTCTTTTCGAGGACACATCTTCGAATCATCGGGTCAACTTCCGGGTCTTCGGCTTTGACCGGCGAGATGCCTTCATTGAGCATTGGGATTTTCCAGTAACTTCTGATGCTGGGCCTCTGGCATCCGATAACAAACTTGGCGGGCTTTTTGGTTTTCTTGTCCACGGTGTCTGCGATTATTGCAGCCATGACGGAGCCGACAAAGCCGACGCCCATGACAACGACTATTTCTTTGCCCTGGTCTCTGGCGGCTGCTACGAGCGACTCGATGCGCTGCAGCTCGCCGGCATATTCATCCTTCGCCGGAACAGCATATTTCCGTCCTGTGGGACTGACTGAATACTCACTCATTACAAATAACCCCTAAGTCTCTGTCACTAAGCAGTAAGCGCCGGGCGAAATACACTTTCACCCTACTGCGGCATAGCATTATAACCTAAAACACTTGATTGTTTAAGCTGTTCTGCATCATGATTTCAGCAAATGCCAAGGGCCTCAAACCGCAACCATGTCACAGGTTTGACTATATTGCCGAGATTTTCACGATTATCGCCCATTCCGGGCCGCTGCCGGGGCTATTATGACAATCACAGCGATAGTCCGGCAGCGTACCCCATAAGTTATAACCCATTCGAGAAGGTCCTGAAAAAGACTGTTTTTTTGCAGGTATTTAGCTTGACAGTCGCCTGGTATGCAGTGTAGTATTTTACTCGCACTTCCGTGGGTGATTTGCCGCGGAGGAGTGAGTGACGGAAAATCGAACATCAAACAATCGCACGTTTTATCGTGTATATTGACGCAGCGTTTTCAGTCATCAAGGATTTTTTTACATAGATAAGGAGGTCAAGACGATGAAGAACAAGCTTATTACTCCCCTACTTTTGCCCGCATTGATTTTTCTTTCGGGGACAACCTTCGCCTCAAGCTGGCATTACGATTTCGGCAGCGGCGAAGATCTGTCGGCGATGACGGTCGTGAATCCGACGAGCATCCCAACGTACTCTCTCGACGGAGATCTGGGTATGACTCTGCCGGCGAGGTCCGGCGGCGGGTATGGCGGCTTCGATCTTTGCGACTGGGTCAACCGAGATGCGCTTCGGCTGCGTCATTCCGGCGGCGGTGAGGCATTCACTCTGGAGACATGCGTATCGACGACGTACACCGGAGGCGCTTTTTTGAGCGGGCTGTATCTCTATTCAGGCGACGGCAACAACGGCAATGACCTGGTCTTCGGCGCCAACAGCAGCGCTCTGAAGATCGACCGGGGAAGCGCATCGCAATCGGGCATGCCCGGCTGGACGGGCATAGGGGCCTACACGGACCTGTATCTCCAGGTAGTTTACGATACATCGAGCTACCAGTTCAACTACAAGACGTCTGCTTCGGATGCATGGTCAACGTACTGGGCAACGAGCGGTTTTTCGTTTGACCAGGTCGGCATCATTACCAAGACCTGGTACAACACGTACGGCGGGTCGAGTCCGCGAGTGACGGCCGATTTCGATTATCTTTACTACAATTATACTCCTTCCGGCGGGGGCGAGATTCCGGCTCCGGGAGCGATAATGCTTGGCAGTATTGGGGCCGGGCTTGTCGGTTGGTTCCGCAGACGCCAGGCGCTTTAATTTAGCACTGTGCGAATGCAAAAAGGAGTTTGCATAGCTTAGGGGCTGTGGGCGTAATGCCCACAGCTTTTTTTGCGCGTTGGGAGTCCGGTCTATCGTCCGGCCCTGGGCGGCGACCATGAGAAAGGCTTTGGGGCGTCTTCGAAGGGCAGTTCGTCGAAGTTTCTTCCGGCGGGCGGGGCCTTGTCGAAGAAGACCATGTCGGCGAAATCGACAAGTGCGCGCCAGTCTTCCTCGTTTTGATCGTGTCGGCCCCGGCGGTAGTGAATGCCGAGCTTTTCGGATGCACCGAGGAATTCAAAGACGGGCACTGCGCCTCGATAAGACTGCTGTGTGCCGAAGGGATTGGCCCAGATATCATCGAGGGCATCTGTCGAGAGCAGGGCCCGCGGGGCAACGAGGGCCTTGAGGAAATGCTGGTCGAAGGGGAGCAGCGTCTCCTTTGCGGCGAAATCCCTGAATCGCGGGACAAACCAGTAGGCGAATCTGGAGGGCTTGGTTATATCATCGAGGGTTTCCGCTCTGCCAGCTTCGAATCGGTAGCAACCCGCCCCGCCGCAGCCTGAGCCGTTGGGGACAACGAGGTCTATTCTTTCGTCGAGGGCGCCTGCGAGCAGTGCCGTTTTGCCGCCGCGGGAGTGACCGGTGAAAACGATTTTGTCCTTATCGACGAAGGGGAGCGCTTCGAGGTAGTCAATAGCGCGCATTCCGCCCCACGCCCATACGGCGAGCGTGGCCCAGTCATAATCGGGGTATGCGGCCTGTGCGGGGCCTACGTTGTTCGGCTCGTCTGGGTCGAGGTCGGTCCTGGCGTAATCGGCGACGATGTAGCCGCGTTTGACGATTTCCTCGGCTATGGGGACCTGGAAGATGCCTTTGCCTTCATTCTTGAGTATTATCGGGAAGGGTCCGTCGCCGTTCGGCACGATCATTCCGAGGTTGACCTTAATCTGCCGCTTCGGTCCCATCGAGAGGAGGATGTGCTTTTTTGTGGCGCCGCCGTAAATGGTTTCGGATGAGAGTATTTCAGCCTTTACGTTGCGCGGCGCAGGAGGCATGTGGCCGTACTGGTAGTAGAGCATCATGGCCTTGATTTCTTCACGGCGTCTGAGCCAGTCTTTCGGAGTCTTGACAGTCGAGCCGTCACTGAAGAGGAAGGGGTTGGGCAGTTCTTCGATGACGGGCAGTTGGTCGGCTCCGGGCAGTACGGCGAGACGGCCGCGGCCGCATCCGGCCATGGCCACAACAATAACTGTCAGCACAACAATTTCTGTAAGGTTTGTTTTTCGTCCGGTCATAGTTTTACCTCCCTGCAAAACATGATTCAGTTTTCTCGACTCCGGTTACGGCGTCGGCGCCGGTTAACGGCAAGTTACTTTTCATTTTCCCCGGATTCATCCAACTTGCGGATTTGTACTTCGCGAATGCAGAATTGGTCGTCCTTGGATACACTATTGCCGCGGATGTAAAAACCGATTTTACCCTTCGTCGCCGAGGCTGTTCTGACGGCGCCGATTTCCTCGGCATTGAGCCAGAGCTGTACGCGGTCGCCGGCGACTTTTGCGGAGATTGTGTTCCAGCCGTCGTAATCGAGCAGGTCGTCGCGGAGATTGACCAGCGCCAGGCCCCTTTCGGGAACGGACACGCTGCCCGGGAAGGCCCGCAGTTTGTCGTTGTCTGAAATTTCGATTGCAGGGCCGGGCTTCGAGTCGCCGTGGCGAAGGTCGATACCGGCCTGGATTTTCCGCGAGGTTTTGAATGTCACTACGAGCAGATAATCGTCGTAGTCTGCGTCGCTGACAAGACGTCCGAGGCTTTCGGATTCCTGCAGCGTTGCGTAGATTCGTCCGCCTTTGACGGTCCATGCGTTTTGGGGGGAGGCTTTCCAGCCGCTCAGGTCCGTGCCGTTGAATGCGGCGATCCACTGCTCGGCTTGCCCCGCTTCGATTTCTGCGCCTATTTCGTTGGCAATGTTGTGTGTCCCGTGGCAGTCCGTGCAGACCGATTTGGCCGAGATGATTCTGCCGTTGGGCTGCATCTTTCCGGTCCATTCTTTGCGAAAAGCCTCGACCTTTTCCGGCTTTTTGTGATCGCCGTGGCACTTACCGCACATAGCGGCGATTTCGGCGCGGCCGAAGAGCAGGTCGGGTTCGGTCATCAACATCTCGTCGTGCATGTGCTCGGTTGACTCGCCGTGGCATTTGTCACAGGTGACGCCCATTGCAAGGTGATTTGTGGTAATCTCTTCGGTCTTCATGCCTGCATGGCAGAGGTAACACTTACTGTTGGCTCCGCCTTTTTCGTCGGGGGCCTTTTGGCCCCGCACCCGCCCGGCGATACAGACAAGCAGCACGCAGGCCACAACCATAATAACTAACATCACTCTCGATACCGTCGCTGTGTTTCGACTGCTGCGACTCACTTGCATTCTCCTTGAATTTCGACAGTATGAAAAACGGCGGGTGCGCCCAACGCACCTGCCGCTGCGTTTGCATTCTTTTTCTGCTGTTTCGTTCCGACAAGCCGGGCTATACGACTTCCCAGTCCCTGAGCCACTGATAGTCCTGGGGCAGATTGGCCCACTGCCTGTCTGTAATTTTCATGAGCCATTGTGTCTCTGCGGCAGACTGGCCCAACAGCCGGACATAAGATGCCCTTGCGGCGTTTTCGACTTCGTAAGGTGTTGAGAGGCCCGGGACGGCGGCGGTTATGGCCTTGTTGGCGAGGATGCACTGGAGGGTGAGCCTTGCCATATCGTTCTCGGTTTTGCTTCCGACACCCATGACGGGGAAGCTAACCTTTCCGCAACTGGCGAAAAGGCTGCCGCCGAAGAAGGGCTTTATCGTTACGACGCCGACGTTGCGTTCGAGTACGGTTTTGAAGATGCTCTGGGTCTGGTCGGAGCCGTGGCCTGGGTTGACCTCCTCGACGTTCTCTCCGACGGGGGGCTTGCCCTTTTCCCTGGTCTTGGCGCTGCAGGGGAAGATTACCATTTCGAATTCGGGATACTTTTCGAGGATGTGCTCTATCCATGGTCTTCTGTGCGAAGACATTCCGAGGTGGCGGACCTTGCCTGCTTTGTGCAGGACTTTGAAGGTCTCGACGAGGGATTCGACTTCGGCATCGGTATTGGAGCCGTCCATTTTGGTTTGCGGGCGCCAGATGTCGAGGTAATCTGTCCGGAGATACTTCAGGCAGGTATCGACGTTTCGGGTCTGGTCCTTGACGTTACAGAAGTCTGAGTTTCTGGGGCCGAGGTTGTGTATGTCGGCGCCTACGATCATCTTCTCGCGTCGTCCCTTGAGAGCGACTCCATAGCTGAGGCACTCTGCTGCGGTGGTAATATCGAGATAGTTAATGCCGCTGTCGATGCATGCACTGACGACTTCGGTTCGGTTTTTGGCGACGTCTGCGGGGACCTCTTCGCTTGCGAAGCTGTCCCAGTATCGCCCGGCGTTTCGGTTTTTCCAGTGG
The DNA here is from genome assembly GCA_016932835.1 of Sedimentisphaerales bacterium. Classification (GTDB taxonomy): domain Bacteria; phylum Planctomycetota; class Phycisphaerae; order Sedimentisphaerales; family Anaerobacaceae; genus JAFGCD01. The sequence continues at coordinate 87,678 of JAFGCD010000057.1, read as the reverse complement.
CCGCCGAGACTGACTTCGGAGATCATAAGGTTGCTCTTACCGAGGCGTCGATAGTGCATTTTCTCATTGTAATTTACGATCTTCGATTTGGGCTGGTCGGCGGCCTCGGCCCGGCCGGCGAGCGTGCCTGCAAGCGTACCGGCTGCTGCTGCGGAAGTAGTCTTCATGAAATCACGGCGTGAGAGTCCATCTTTCTTCATAATAATCTCCTTGAATATGAATTCAGCAGAGTTCTATCATGCCGGAACGCCGGGGCTTTGTCAACTAAATCCCCCATCTTTACACAGCCTCCTATCAGAACAGTTGTTCGCAGCCAAGTTTTCGTGGGATTTGCAAATAGGAGACGGTTATTGCTGTAACAACCGTATTAGCGAGCGAGGACATAATTATCCCAAGAACCTTTTACGCATCATTAGATAGTATGGAGCCTCATGTGTGTTGGGGCGGGAGGGAAAATCCGGGCTGTGGTGCGAAGGGGGAGCGAACGGGCGTTATGATGCGGGATTTTTCAGCGGCCGGCAGAGCAGGCGCTTACGCGTGTCAGTCGAGCCAGGTTCCGAGAGGGACTTTTACCGGTTCGTCCGGCTCTTCGACCAAATCGATTGCTTTGGGCTCTGCCACTTTGCGATACCCCAGCGCCTTTATTACGTCCAGGACTTCCGTCCATGTGGGGAAAGGTCTGGAGTTGGATCTTTTGTACTCGTCGATGGCGAGGAGAAACTCGAACTGCTCATCGGTCATTCTCCCTTCTTCTGCGGCCTTTCGTTCATCGCAAAGTCTTCGTCCGGGTCCGCGACGTCGGTCCAGGCCAAGGCGTCTGTCAACCACATCCATTCTGCGTCCGTCGGTATGACGTCGTTCTTTTGATTTTTCTTTTTTCATGGCATCTCAGTCCTGAATTGGAACGTCCTCTTCATACATGCGACGGCCTCAAGCCCGCAAGCGGGCCACCGGATTCGGCACAGAGGTCGAGTTTCAGATTGTCGGCGCCTTAGAAGTCTTCTTCGAAGATGTCACTATCGAAGTCCGTATCGTCTTCTTCGTCTATTGCAAGATCGTAGAAATCATCGTAGGCATCCTGCGACTCGATTATTACGTGCGCCTCGTCGAGGTATTCCTCCGGTACCATAACGGCAATTTCGGAATTTCCCATCTGGTCCTGCTGCTCAGTGATCTGTACAGGGACTTCGTTGACCTTGAGGAGGCTCTCATAATCTCTGGCCTGGTCCTGGTCGTCTGCAAATGTCACGACAACATAACCATGAATAGCAGCCTGTGATTTAGGACTTTTTCTCGAACGCTTCGCCATCTTCTATCTCCATAACAAGCCGGGCTCATCGAGCCGTTTTGCATCATTAGCATTCAAGCGGTTCGGGAGCGAAGCCCTGTGCCCGCATCCACCAAGAACCACACGTTCAGTGGTTATATTCGTCCAAAAAGATTGCACGAATAATAAAAAATAGTGGTGTTTAGACAAATTTTGCGTAAGCGGCAAAATGAGGATTTGCCCTCTCAATGCAAAATTTTGCATTTTCGGCACATTTTTTTGTTGCAAATGCGATATGACGTTGTAATTTGAATGCTTACTAATGTACCGGACCTAAGGATAGACGTGCCGGGCTAATACTTTTTAACTCTCTTTAGCATGGAGGATTTTTAGACATGGCAAAGAAAAGAGAATCTTTGATTGTTGCGAGCAAGGTCAAGGCTTACATCAAGAGCAAGAAGATGATGACGTCATCGGATGCCCTTGAGGCAATCAGCGAGAAGGTCTATGGCATTCTTGACGCTGCCATTGTAAGGACCAAAGCCAATCGACGCAGCACTGTCAAGGCACAGGATCTATAGGCCGGGGTTCACTCAACTATTTGTGAACACACACCTTATGTTTAAGGTGGTCTGGTTTGAAACAAGCCGTTCCGTTCTGTTTTCGTGATCGGAACGGCTTTTCTTTTTCATCCCGCAATCGGCTTTCATGTCCAAATTGTTTGTTTTGCGGCACTTACATCTGGTAAAACAATGTTTTTTCCTGGCATTTGCGGCATTTCCCGGCTCCAAAGCAGCCAATAAAATGGGGATTTTCAGCGCCTTCAGCGGGTTTTTTTGAAGATTTTCTGAACTTCTACCCGTGAAAACCCCGATTTATAGTCATAGCAATGCGCTGCATACAGAGATTTTTTGTATGCAAGAAATTAAGGTTGTGCAGTCTTTGGCCGATAAGCTGTTTAATCACCGTTTTGCCGATCCGCTGGTGTCGGCAGGATGTGCAATAGGTGTCTTTATTGTTGTGCTCGGTCGATAGCGCCAAGTATGCGTAACTTCTTTTAGAACGATTGATTATGAGACTAAACGAAGCCGGGGAATCCTTAAGGGTCTTCATGTTGGGCTGGGAATTTCCGCCATTCATAAGCGGCGGTCTCGGCACGGCTTGCTACGGCCTGACAAAAGCGATGAACCAGCTCGGCATACACGTCACATTTGTGCTCCCGAAAGTCGTTGACGAGCAATACGCTACTCATGTCAATCTTCTGAATCCGAATTCTTATAACGTTCCTCCGTCTCTGCGAATCAACGAACTGCAGAACGTTGAATTTCACACGCTTGACTCTCCGCTCGAGCCCTACACAACCCCCGACACCTACCAGCAGCGAATCGAGGAGACTATCCGCCGAAAGCAATTGCTTCACGGCGGCGCCTGCGGTTCTCAATTTTTCGTGAAATCCGATTACGGCAACGACATGTACAGCGAAGTTCACCGCTACGCGGCGCTTTGCGTAGAGCTGGCCAAGCAGCAGGATATCGATATTGTTCACGCTCACGACTGGATGACGTACCCGGCGGGCATCGCAGTAGCGGCGATAACGGGCAAGCCTCTTGTGGTGCACGTTCACTCGACGGAATTCGACCGAAGCGGCGAGCATGTCAACCAGATGATCTACGATATCGAACGCCAGGGTATGACGAGGGCCGACAAGATAATCGCGGTAAGTCATTTTACAAGAAGCATCATAATCAGCAGATACGGCATCAGCGGCGATAAGGTCGAGGTGGTGCACAACGGCGTTGACCGCAACGGGACTACGGACTGGACGCTCGAAGACGCCGGTATCCGCAACGACGAAAAGATCGTGCTTTTCCTCGGCCGTATCACTATGCAGAAGGGTCCGGAGTATTTTCTTTACGCCGCGAGGAAGGTTCTTGAAGTTATGCCGAATGTCAAGTTCGTCATGGCCGGTTCGGGCGATATGATGCACCGGACGATCGAGCTGGCTGCGGAACTCGGCATCGGACACAAGGTTCTCTTTACGGGTTTTCTCCGCGGTCCGGACGTTCAGAAGATATACAAGATGGCCGATCTGTACGTAATGCCTTCTGTTTCCGAGCCTTTCGGCATCGCGCCTCTGGAAGCACTGGACCACGATGTCCCCGTCATTATCAGCAAACAAAGCGGAGTCTCCGAGGTTCTCATTCACGCCCTGAAGGTTGATTTCTGGGACGTGGATGAAATTGCGAACAAGGTGGTAGCCGTGCTGAAGTACCCGCCCCTCGAAATGACACTGAAGAGCCACGGGAGCTTCGAGGTTCGAAAACTCAGGTGGAAAGACAGCGCACGCAAGTGTGCAAAGATATACGAAGAGATGCTCGTGCCGGTCTGAGATCATCGGCACATCGGCGTTTGGAAACGGATATTCGCAAAGACGTAACACAGGACAACACTAATGCCATCTGTTTGCTTTTACTTCCAGGTACACCAACCGATAAGGCTGCGCCATTACACGGTATTCGAGGACAGTCCCCAGTATTTCGACGATTTCAAGAACGGCTCGGTCTGTAAGAAGGTCGCGAACAAGTGTTACCTGCCGGCGAATCGCCTTATTCTGGATTTGATTCGGAAATTCGACGGTCGATTCAAGGTGGCCTACAGCCTTACCGGAGTACTTCTCGAGCAATTGCAGCATTACTGCCCGGAGGTGATGAGCACTTTCGACGCGCTTGCGGAGACCGGGTGTGTGGAGTTTCTGGGCGAGACATACTACCACAGTCTCAGTTTTCTGTATTCCCGCAACGAATTCGTCGAGCAGATTCACAAGCATACCGAGCTAATCAAGGGTCTTTTCGGCTACACGCCGAAGGTTTTCAGGAACACGGAGCTGATTTACAATAATGAGCTTGCAACGCTTATCGAAGCCATGGGTCAGTTCGACGGGATAATTACCGAAGGCGCCGACCATATTCTCGGTCACAGGAGCCCTGATTTTCTTTATCAGCCCCGGAACTGCAATCATCTCAAGCTGCTCTTGAAGAATTATTCTCTCAGCGACGACATTGCTTTTCGCTTCTCTAACCGGGACTGGCCCGAGTGGCCTTTGACGGCGGAGAAATTCGCACGATGGGTCAGCGATGTTAACGGCAACGGCAACGTAGTGAATCTGTTCATGGATTATGAGACTTTCGGGGAGCACCAGTGGGAGGATACGGGGATATTCAACTTTGTGCGTCACCTGCCGGAGAAGATTCTCGCCCACCCGGACAACGATTTCAAGACCCCAAGTGAGGTTGTGCGGTCGTTTGCCCCGGTGGACACAGTCAATGTCCCGCACGTAATCAGTTGGGCGGACACCGAAAGAGATCTTTCTGCATGGCTGGGCAACGCGATGCAGTCCAATGCGATCCACGAGCTTTACCGGCTCGAAAGAAAGATCAAGAAAACCAACAATGCGAAGCTAATCTCCGACTGGCGACGACTTCAGGCCTCGGATCACTTCTACTACATGTGCACGAAGTACTTCGCCGACGGCGACGTACACAAATACTTCAATCCGTACGATTCTCCCTACGATTCTTACATCAATTTCATGAATGTGCTCGATAATCTTCAGAGCCGATGCTCTGAGCCGACTAATGGGGGCATGCTCGGCGAACTACCGAACGAGACCATACAGACCGATTTGCAGTTGGCCTGAGAGGGTCGCTCGTTCGAGCGGTCCCTTCGTGTCCTGCCGCGGCTGCACTTAATTTTGGAGCAATTTTGTGCTAACACTGCAAAACGACCGGAGTCAAACAACCATTTCACTTCCGACAACCGAGATACCCCTTGAAGGTTTACTGGCGAAGGAATGGCTTCTGACGAACGGTCGCGGGGGCTATGCTTCATCGACAGTTACGGGGTGCAATACGAGCAGCTACCACGGCCTGCTCGTCGGCGCGCTGAATCCGCCGGTCAACAGGATGATGGCTCTTTCCAACTGCCTGGAGATGCTCATTTTCGATGCGTCGGCTCGCAATATTCATGATCGGGAGGCAGTCGATCTGGCGACATTCGAATTCAACGGTAAGTTTGCGCCATGCGGTTTTGGGGGCATCACGGGTTTTCGGCGTGACAGCGGGGTGCACTTCGATTACGAGTTCGATAAGTGCCGGCTGACCAAATCGATCTATCTGCTTGACCGGACGGATACCGTTCTAATTGAATATGATTTCAAGAGCCTTTCTGCGCCGGCGGAGTTCACGATAAGGCCTTTTGTGGGGATGAGGAATTTCCACGCTCTTCAGAAATCCTGCTCATCGCTGACTTGCATGGCCAAAGGCGAAGGTATCGGCGTCCGAACCCATGCCGGCCTCGCCGGCGATCTGCTCATGGACTGCCCTTGTGCGGCATTCGAGGCCGATGAACAATGGTGGTTTGACTTCGTCTATCGCGTCAACAAGGAGCGAGGCCAGGGATTCGAGGAAGACCTCTGGACGCCGGGTTTCTTCAGGACGAGATTGACATGCCCCGGTTCGGTAGTCTTTCGGGCGACTCTCACCTCCGGGGGGGACGAGGGACCATCCGGCGAGATCGATATCGATTCGATTCGTGAGAGCCTCGTGAGGGGGCGCAACAAGACGGCAGAGCACGCTCGAAAAGGAACGAGTCGAGAGTACAGGATATTGTGCGATGCGGCGGAGCAATTCGTAACGATTCGTTCGAGGCAGAACGATTCCGGCGTCACCATTCTTGCGGGGTATCCGTGGTTCGCGGACTGGGGGCGGGACGCTTTTATCGCCCTGCCGGGGCTGCTGCTTTCGAGAAAGCGATTCGACGAGGCCAAATCCGTTCTGACCACTTTCTCGGCGGCGGCGGACGAAGGGATGATTCCGAACCGCTTCGACGACGAGTCGAGCGATGCTCATTTCAACAGCGTTGACGCTTCGCTGTGGTTCGTCGGCGCATGCTTTGAGTATCTCGAATCGTGCGGCGACTCTGAGACCTTCACCCAACAGCTGCTTGCGACCATTCGGTGGATCGTTGACCGTTACGAAAACGGTACCCGTTTCAATATTCACGCGGACTCCGACGGGCTGGTATCGGCCGGCGACAGGAACACACAGCTTACCTGGATGGACGCCAAGTACGACGGTGTCGCGTTTACGCCGAGATTCGGCAAGGCTGTCGAGGTCAATTCTCTGTGGCACAGCGCGTTGTGCCGCCTTGCTCGTTTCTATTCCAACAGGAACGACGAGGCCGCCCGGCGATACAAGGACATGGCCGATAAGGCCGGCGAAGGCTTCAGGCGGCTGTTCTGGAACGAGGACAAGCAGTATCTCAACGACTGCATCGGTCCGGACGGGTCTGTCGATTCGAGCCTGCGGCCCAACCAGATATTCTCGGTGTCACTGCCCTGGTGTCCTTTGACCGGCGAGCAGCAAAAGGCGGTGGTCGAAGCGGTTCGCCGAGAGTTGCTTACTCCTTACGGCCTTCGGACCCTCAGCCCTGCCGACAAACGCTACAAGGGTTCTTATACGGGCAGTCCGCAGCAGCGGGACGCAGCGTATCACCAGGGTACGGTGTGGCCCTATCTAATGGGCGCATTCGTCGAGGCGTACCTGAAGGTGCACGATTTCAGCAAGAAGAGCAAGAAAGACGCCGCGAACTTCATCGCGCCCCTGTTAGGGCATCTGACCGGCGACGGGTGTCTTGGCAGCGTCTCGGAGATATTCGACGGGGATGCGCCTCACAGGCCGAGAGGCTGCGTCGCCCAGGCCTGGAGCGTAGCGGAACTAATCAGGGCCTGGCATTTAATACACAGATAGCCGTCTTGCGTTCGGAATGACGTTAATTATCCGCATCGTCATTTTTTTCTCGCTTTTCCTTTCCGAATCCGGTACAATTCCACGAGAATTTGGTCAAGGAACCGGCTTTATTGGAGGATAGAACAATGAAGACCCCCGGAACCAGAAGCATCTCGACACTCGTTCTCGTGTCACTGGCAGCCTGCATAGTCACCACCGGCACATATTTCAGCGCGACTGCCGCATCGTCGTCGGGCAGCGGTCGTGAAATCGTACCGGTGCTGTCGAGGACCGCCAGTATCTCCGATCGCGCCGAACCGCAGTATGAAACGGTAAGGGCGAGGAGCACATCAAGCTCCCGCACGTCAGCCGAGACGGTGCAAGTAGCCGACTTCTACCTGGAGAACGGCAAGCTGGCGTTCGGCAAGCTGGTGACGGAAGACAGAAACAAGATAATCATCGAGGAAATAACAGGCAGCAAGGTAATCGTCAACACGTACAGCAAGCGTGATATCGACACGAAGACGATCCAGGTCAAGAGCATATCGTCATACAAGCATTACTGCGACCTGGCCGAGTACTTTGCGGGCAGAACGGGCGATTTCGACGACGACCCGGACGATTTCATCCAGGCCATTCGATTCTACGAGCGAGCCAAAGGGCAGATCAAAGGAGCCTCGCAGTCGGACGCCGATCGAGTCAGGCATATAGACGAGCAGATCGCAATGCTGGAAGCCGACCGCAAGGTCTGGACAACGCAGGTGGAATCGCGGGCCAAACTGAAAGAACTGGAGTTTCAGTCGGAGTTCCAGAAAAGGTTCGACGAATTGCAGGCCAAGATAGACGACAGCGCCGCGAGGATCGACGCGAGCCTGGCAAAGATCGACGACATACTGGCAGAAGTGAAAGACAACACGCAGAAGGTCCAGAAGGATATCCCGGCGATGGAGGCGGACCTTCGCCGGCGTATGGACGTGCTTGGCACGGAGGTGGAGGCGAACCGGCGTCTGCTCGATCCCTACGGTCGTTTCCGGAGTCCGGGCTACAACAGCGGTCGGAGATATTAGAACCGCACTGATTATCACTGAGGCCGCTCCGCGAAGGATCGAGGGTTCTGCTCACAACAGGCTGCGAGGCGATTCAGGCAGCTTCGTTTGAGGAAGAAGGACTTTTTTCAATAGATTCCTCGGCTCGGCTGCGGCTCGCTCAGAAGTCGGCGGCTATGAGCCTTGCCTTATCGATAGCCTCTTGTACGCGTTGTTTTGCGATTTCCTGCCCGCCGGCGAGGGTTGGCTCGACAACGACCGAGCGGATATCCTTGAAGCCGATAAAACCCAATAGATGCTCGAAGTACTTTTTCTGGAAATCGACGGCCTGTGCTTGTCCCTTGTATTCACCGCCTCTTGCGTATGCGACGAATACGGGCTTGGGTCCTGCGAGTCCTTGGTACCCTGCCTGGCTGAAGGCGAAGGTGAAGCCGGGCTGGACGATGATATCGATATACTGCTTGAGCCTGTAGGGGATCGAGAAATTCCACATCGGCACGGCGAAGACGTACTTTTCGGCAGCGACGAACCTCTCGATTACCGCAACGATCTTCGACCAGACTTCTTTATCCTCTGTCGAGTGCTCCCGGTCGTGCATAATCTTGTATTTTGCCGAGGCCGCAGCGAAATCGAAATCCGGCAACGGCTCGGTGAAAAGGTCGAGCACGTCGATTCCGTCATCCGGGCGTCTCCTGGAATAAGTCTCGACAAAGGCATCGGCAACGGCCATCGAATACGACATATCCTGCATCGGTGAAGCTTTGACGTAGAGCAGCTTGCCCATAATAGCCTCCTTACTCAGATGTCTGATTTTCGGCACAGCAATCGCCTGCCTACATCGGCATACTCTTATCGCCTCAGCGAGGTTCGCTGCAGACGCCCTGTAAGATGTTGACGGTCAGAGGTTCCAGCCCTGGCGGTAGGGTCGGCAGATGTATTCATTGGCCTGGGCGATATTGGTGACTCGCATATTTTCGCTGTCCCAGTCGATTCTTGCCTGGAATTTCTTTGCGACATTGCCGAGCAGGACCATCTCATTGAGCGGGCCCGAATAATCAAAACTCGCACCGGGCTGCTTGCCGGCTTTTGCGGCATTGACCCAGTCCATCTCGTGGGAAGTCGTTACTCTCGGTATTGTCTTTTCGGGCAGTTTGTAGGCCTTCATTTTCGTTTCGGGTATGAGTCTCGGGCTCTCGCCATAGACACCGCACATCAGCTTACCCTTATCGCCGATGAAGATTGCCCCTCCTTCGGGGTTTGCCATTACCCTTCCGTCTTCGAGTTCGGGCGGTCTTGGGGCCTGGAGACCTTCGTACCAGGTAAGCTTTACGGGGGGCATGTCGCGGCGTGCGGGGAATTTGTAGTTGACAATTGCGGCGAGGGGATGGGTTTCGCCCCGGCCTTCGAGTGTAGTTGCCTCGACCGAGGTTGGTGCGTCGAGTTCAAGAGCGAGATACACGGGGTCGAGGGTGTGTGCGCCTCTGTCGCCCATCATTCCGCAGCCGAAATCCCACCAGGCCCGCCAGACGCCGGGGTGGTAGCAAGGGTGATACGGGCGGTGCGGGGCAGGGCCTATCCAGAGGTCCCAGTCGAGCGTGCCGGGGACGGGCGGGGTTTCCTTCGGCCTTTCGGGGCAGCTTGTGCTCCAGTATGCGTGGCCCCAGGGGTAGTAGCTGAGGGTGCACCATGCATCGACTGCGCGGACCTGCCCGATGGCGCCGTCTCGAATCCACTCGCAGACCAGTCGTATGCCCTCGCCGGAATGGCCCTGAATTCCCATCTGTGTCGTAACACCGGCCTTTGCGGCGGCTGCGGTCAGCTTTCGGGTCTCGCAGATGTCGCGTGTGAGGGGCTTCTGGCAATAGACGTGCTTTCCGGCCTTTATTGCGGCCATCGCGATAATGGCGTGAGTGTGGTCGGGTGTGGCGATCATTACGGCGTCGAGGTCCTTCTCGTCGGCGAGCATCCGGCGGAAATCCTTGTAGCGTCTGGCCCCGGGGTACTCGGCGAAGGTCGGAGCGGCGTAGTCGAAATCGACGTCGCACAGGGCGACGATGTTCTGGCTGCTTAGATTCTTGAGGTTTGCCCGGCCCATTCCTCCGATGCCGATACCGGCGATATTGAGTTTCTCGCTGGGCGGCGTATTTGCGGGGCCGCCGAGGACGTTTCTCGGTACGATTGTCAGTGCCGCTCCCGCGGCGGCGCCTGCGATGAGGGTTCGTCTGTCTATCTTCTGCATTTCAAATTCTCCGTAATGAGGCAGCCTTGCCCGGGGCAGAATGCCCGGATATTTTCTTCAGGGGTGTCCTGTGGGACTTCGCAGCCCGGCATTAGTATGAATCGCTGCCCGGCGGCGTCGATGCACTTGTTAGCGGCGTCGGCGACGGCCTGGGGCGAGCTCTGCAGGAGGACGGCGGCGGGATCGAAATTGCCGCAGAGGGTTACATAGGGGCCTGCAAGCTGCCGGGCCTCGGCCAGCGGGACCATCCAGTCAACGTCTATAATATTGGCGCCGCTTTGCGCCATGTGGGCGATATGGTTGACGATATTGCCGCAGATGTGGAGCTTTACGGCGGCGCCTGCCTCGTGAATAGCGGCGAAGAGCCTCTGCTGCAGGGGCAGGACGAACTGTTTGTACGCATCCGGCGAAATCAGACTGGCGGCGGCATCGCCGACACCGATCATATCGGCGCCGGCATCGACCTGGGCGAGGGCGAAGTGTATCTGGTTTTCGATTATGGCGTCGCCGGCGACCTTGAAGAAGTCGGGCTTGTCGATAAGGTCGAACATAGCGGCCTCTACTCCGCGGAGGTCTGCGTACTCGGCGAAGGGCCCCTCGGCCCAGCCGAGGACGCTGTGCGTGTCGCCGATTTCCGCAGCCATTCTGCGGACGCTTTCGATTCGCTGGGCCGTCCTCTCGGCGGTGAGCAGGTCGGCGGCCTTGAGCATGGCCAGGTCGCCTTCTTCGCCGTTGAGCAGCATGGCAGCGGGCTTGCCGACGCCCTGCTCGGGATATTCGAACTGCATCCCATAGGCCGAGGCCTCTCGCCAGGGATCGCTTATCGCGCTTATCTGGTCGATTTCGAATGCCCGTGTAACCGCAAGCTGCGAATCGACGAGGACATCGCCGTCGAGATAGTAATCGCGATATGACCGGTCGATGAAATGGGCGGCCCAGGCCATGAAAATGGGCGTAACCGCGATGCGATCGACCGGCTCGCCCGCCAGAGTCGCGTAAATTCGTTCTTTCGAGGTCATAGGCTGCTCCAGAACCTGAATCGCAAACAGACACAACACGAACGCACCGCATTCTATGTGATCCACGGCCAATGTTCACGAAATTTCCGGCTGCGGCAAGTCCTTTATTGTTCGGCGATTACACAACATGCGAAATATTTTTTACAAATTTCAAACTTTTCCTTGACAGGTTTTTCTGTTAGTTGTATATTTAACGTAAGAGCTATGTTTGTTGCTCATTGAATCAATACGAACAGATATATGCAGAAAGGACCGAAAATGAAGGTCAGATACGTAACACTCGACAGCAATACCTACTTTTCAGACCTCGATTTCATGATGATGACGCCTGCCGAGCGAGGCGTCTATCTCACACTGACCCTGTACATGTACTGGTGCGACGGCAAGGTGAAGCACGATCCGCCGGCTCTGAGCCAACTGTGCAACTGCGATGACTTCGAAAACATTTGGAAAAAGATCGAGAAAAAATTTCAAACACGCAACGGCGTGATCAAACATAAACGTGTGACAGAGGATCTGCGAAGAGCGAAAAAGCTCATGCAAAGCCGGAAGAAATCAGGACTTAAAGGGGCCCGGAAAAGATGGGGCGGCCATAGCGACCCTACCAGCAACCCTATCAGCGACCCCATTGGCGAGCCTATAGCCAAGTAAAGGAAAGGAAAGGTAAGTAAAGGTAAGGGAAGTGAAGTGAAGGAAGGTAAACGAAACGAAATCGTAAAGGAAAGGAAAATAATTTCGAATTCGAATACGAACGGTTTCTCAAGTTCGAAGCATGCGCCCGGGCGCGATGAGCACACCGACGCTCCGGCTCATTGCGAGCGGGGAAGCGACGAAGCAATCTCAAACCCGGCGAACTGGTGATTCGAATTCGTCTTCGATTTCGAATTTTTATTCTTCCTCGTTTTCGAATTCGTTTCGAGAGACCGATGGCCTGGGCGCAAGCTGAGGCCCCCTTTGACAAGTGAATAGCGAACCGGCTGTCGGCGTTGAGGCGGTTAGTGTTCTTGCGGGGACCACATTTAGTGCGGTCGGTTTCTGCGGCGATAAATGGCGAATAATTAGGGTTTGAGCGGGCGGAGAATTCTGGTAGAATGCCGGGTCATACGCCGCCCCGGCAGGCGTGTCGCCAAACCGGGCGGCGAAGAAAGTGCAGAAACACGCTCACAGACAACCGATTGGAGGACAGCAAGGATGCTTAGAATTGGCATTGCGGGTTTCGGCTTCATGGGCCGAACACACTACCAGTGCTGGGACAAGGTCGAAGGCGCCGAGGTCGCGGCGATCTGCGAGACCAACCCCAACATCGTCGAAGATACGAAAAAGGCCGTCGGTAATATCGGGGATGCGCAAAGGGATATCGATTTCAGCAAGCTCGATATTTACACGGATTACGACAAGATGCTGGCTGAGGCCGGGCTGGACGCTGTCTCGATTACGCTGCCGACGATTCTGCACCCGGAATTCTCGTGCAAGGCTCTGGCGGCAGGCGTGCACGTAATGTGCGAGAAGCCGATGGCGCTGAACGTCGGCCAGTGCGAGCGGATGATCTCGGCGGCGGAGAAGAGCGGGAAGGTTCTGCAGATAGGTCACTGCGTGCGGTTCTGGCCTGAGTACGCAAAGGCAAAAGAAATCATCGACAGCGGCAAGTACGGCAAGGTGCTTGCGGCATCGTTTCGCAGGTTAGGCTCGGCGCCGACGTGGAGCGCGGACAACTGGTTCGGCGACGACGACCGCTCCGGCGGGATGGCGCTGGACCTGCACATTCACGATACCGATTACGTGCAGTATCTCTTCGGCATGCCGAGGGCCGTTTCGAGCGTCGCCGGCAAAGGGCCCGGCGGCGGGCTGGCGCACATCGCGACGGAGTATATCTACGACGAAGATATAGCGGTGGTCGCCGAGGGCGGCTGGGCAATGATGCCGTCGTTCGGGTTCGAGATGAGCTTCAACATCATGTTAGAGAAGGCGACGATTCTCTTCGACATAACTCGCAACCAGGCTTTCAAGCTGTGCGTCGCCGACGGTGAACCTTTGACTCCCGAAGTCGAAGCGGGCGACGGCTGGCTGCTGCAGATCAAGCACTTTGCAAAGGCGATAGCGGGCGAGAAGGTCGAGCCGGTGACAACGCTTCACGAATCTCGCGAGTCGGTTCGGATCGTGGCGGCGGAGAAGAAGTCGGCGCAGAGGAAAAAGATAGTCGATCTGGACTGAACAGACAAAATACAAGAGCCTTCGTTTGGAGAATAAGAGCAATGAAATGCAAGAATTGGCCCATTGCGGTATGCACATGGTCGCTGCAAACCGACATTTCAGGCGTGGCCGAGGCTATCGGCAAGATCGGTATCGAGCACGTCCACCTGGGGATACGCGGCGCGGTGGAAGACCCGCACGTGCTGGCGGAGATTCAGGAGCAGGATTGGACCGTAACCGCAACGATGATCGACTTTCCGCAGGAGGATTATTCGAGCCTTGACGCGATAAAGGTCACCGGCGGGGTGGTCCCGGACGACTGCTGGGCGGCGAACAAGCAGCTTTTCGCCGGGGCGGCGGACAAGACGGCGACGCTGGGGGTGGAGTTTCTCTCGATGCACGCCGGTTTTATCGACGAGAGCAATGCGGCGCACGCAAAGAAATTTCACGACCGTATCAAGTGCCTGGCGGACATCGCCGCGGAGAAGGGGCTGACGCTTCTGCTGGAAACCGGGCAAGAGACGGCTGAAGAGCTGAAGGCGTTCCTCGAAGAGCTTGCGCACCCGGCGGTCGGGGTGAACTTCGACCCGGCCAATATGATCCTCTACGACAAGGGCGACCCGATCGAGGCGATGCGGGTGCTGGCGCCGTGGATCAAGCACCTGCACGTCAAGGACGCGACTCGGACGAAGGTTCCGGGGACGTGGGGCGCGGAAGTGCCCTGGGGCGAGGGGCAGGTCGGGATCGAGCGATTCGCAGCAGCGCTGGAAGAAATCGGATTCGACGGGGCAATGGCAATCGAGCGTGAAGCCGGCGACGACCGGGTCGGTGACATAGCATTAGCGGCAGAAAGACTGGGCGCCCTGAACGCATAAGGCGGTCAAAGCGCGAATAATTACCTTTTTGTTAAGGAGAACGAAATGGACGCAAAACTGTACTTCGCGCTGAGCTTCGCGATGTTTATGGAGTTTGCCGTGTGGGCGGCGTGGATGCCGGTGCTCGCGGCCAGGCTGCTTGGGCCGCTGAAGATGACGGGCAAACAGACCGGGTGGATATACGCGACGCTGCCTCTGGCGTGCATCGTCTCGCCGCTGGTTGCAGGGGTGCTTGCGGACAAGTACTTCGAGACAAGACACATCATCGCAGTTTCGCATTTAGTCGGCGCGGTGCTTCTTTTTCTCGTTGCCAACAAGACGACGTTCAAGAGCATCTTCGGGATACTGCTTGTTTACTGCCTTTTCTACGCGGCGACGCTTCCGCTGGTCAACGCGATACTCTTCGCCAATGTCTCAGATGCGGGCGCCCAGGCCAAGGTATTTATCTGGGCTCCGGTGGCATGGGCGCTGATAGGCTGGCTGCTGACGGGGTGGCGATGGAAATTCAAGACGGGCGAACAGGGTAAGGACTGCCTTTACTTTGCGGCGATATTGGCGCTTATCATGGGTGTCGGTTGCTTGATACTGCTGCCAGGAGACACGCCGGCCGCTGCGGCAGATACAGCCGTCGCCGCAGACGCGCCTGCTGAAGGCTTGCCCATTTTCAAGGCCATGGGGATGCTCAAGAATGCCAACTTCCTGCTGTTCTTCGTGGTCTCCATGATATTCTTCGGACTGATGCAGTTCTACTTCCTCGGCACGGCACAGTTCATGCAGAACATGGGGATACCGAGCAAGAATGTGCCGGCATCAATGGGCATAGCCCAGGCGGTCCAGGCAGCGGCGACGTGGTTCATAATGGTGAGACTTACGGGCAGTATCGGGTACAAGTGGACACTGATAGTCGGAGCCTCCTTCTGGTTCCTGTTGTACGTCGTCTATGTCATGGAGAAGCCACGCGCGTTGATAGTGGCGTCGCAATCGTTCCACGGCATGGCCTACGTGCTGTTCGTGATCGTCGGGCAGATGTTCGCGAACAGCCAGGCCTCCGATGAAATCCGCAACTCGATGCAGGCGCTGCTTTTCGCGGCTACAACGGGGGTGGGGCTGTTCATCGGGACGCAGTTCGCCGGATTCATCATGGACAAGTACAGGAAGAACGAGCAGTTCCAGTGGCGTTCGATATTCATGGTCCCGTGCGTGATTGCACTGGTGACGATCCTGGTATTCATGGTGCTGTTCAAGGTCCCGGCGGCATAGCAATTCGGACAAGAAGAAGGGACGGCTTGAACAATCGTAGGCCGTCCCTTTTTTGTTTCGTTTGCGGGGGTATTGCCGAGGCTGCTCAGGGCATTTTGAAGTTTTCGCTTTCGGGCCTTTCGAGCCATTCGGCGAGGGTCTGAGCATTCTTGTCCTTGTCGGAAAGGACAGGGTCTTTTACGGGCCAGTCGATGCCGATCTGCGGGTCGTTCCAGAGGACTCCGGATTCGCCTTTCGGCCCGCCATAGATTCCGGTGCACATGTACTGAATCTCGGCGTAATCGCTGAGGACTGCGAAGCCGCGGGCGAAGCATGGGGGGGCGTAAAGCTGTATCTTATTCTTCTCGGAGGCCTCGATTCCGAACCACCTGCCGAGGGTGGGCGAATCCTTGCGTATATCCACGGCCACGAGGAACGCCTGCCCGACCGTCACTCGCATGAGCTTTCCCATTGGCGGGTCCCACTGGAAGTGCAGTCCTCGAACGACATTTTTTTTCGAAGCCGAATGATTCAACTGCACAAATTCGCCGGGCAGGCCGAGCTGCTCGAACTGGTCCTTGCGGAAGACCTCCATAAAGAAGCCCCGCTCATCCTCGAACACTTCCGGCTTTACAACTACAACGCCGTCTATCGACGTTTTCTCAACCTCGGTCTGCATCCTATGTCTCCAATTTCAACTGTCCTGCCAATCTTTTGGCGCAGCTATTGACTCTGCCGGCCCGGCTTATTCTCCGCGGATTCTTCTTGCTTTTCCTCAGGAGTCCCTTTTTCCGTACGGTCTGCCATTCTGTCGAGCTTCTGGTTGATCATCTCGGTCTGCTTTATCAGCCTCTCCATCTGGGTGTGAAGGGTTTTCGAGCCTGAGATACTCTGTGCAAAGATCAGAAGGAACATTATGGCCGCAGTGCCGCCGAACGCAAGGTACGTCGTCGTCCACAAAATCTTCTCTATCAACTCGTACATTCCTAATTCCATTTTGCGGCCACCTCTGAAAGCAAGTAAATATATCGCACCTGCCGCGGCATTAACGACGGTCCAATAAGCGTAACGCAATCGCCGGTCGGTGTCAATTCCAAAATATCGCAACGCCTTTGACCTTGACAGTCGGCCTATAATATGGTATAATTTTATGTTTGTAGGCGTTTATCCTGTCCAGGGAGGGCGTTGCGATAAACTTCTTTAGTTGTTTCTGAATATTCTAAGGCAGCCGCAGCGCCCGAGTGCCGGGACGCGGACATACCGGAGAATTATGCGAACGATTGCAATGATTAACCAAAAAGGGGGCTGCGGCAAGACTACTACCGCAATCAACACGGCTGCGGCCTTTGCAACGCTCGGCTACCGGACGCTCTTAGTCGATCTGGACCCTCAGGGGCACGCCTGCATGGGACTGGGGATTGACCCGGACAACCTGACCCCGACTATCTACGAAGCGCTTGTTGATCCCGACCTGCCGCTTGTTGACGTCATACTCAACACCCGAATCGAGTGGCTCGATCTGGTTCCCTGTAATGTGTTGCTGGCCGGGGCCGAAATGGAACTGGCGGGCGTGGTTGGGAAAGAGCTGACTCTGGCCTCGAAGCTGCGAATGCTGCGCCAAAGATACAGCGTCTGCATTATCGACTCCCCACCGTCACTCGGTATCCTCACTCTCAACTCGCTGGTCGCCAGCACCGATGTCGTCGTCCCTGTACAGGTGCATTACTTCGCGCTGGAGGGGCTCAAACGTCTCCTGGAAACCATTCGCATTATCCGCAACCGGTTTCATCCTTGCTCGAGCGAGGTGCTGGGGCTTCTGCTGACTTTCGTGGAGGACGGCACGCTTTTCAGCAGGCAGATTCAGCAGAAGATGAGAGAATTCTTCGGGGCACTCGTATTCGACACCGTAATCCATAAAACGATACGGCTCGCCGAGGCGCCGAGCGCCGGGGAATCTATCCTGACATACGCCCCCGAGAGCAGAGGCGCATCAGACTATCTCTCGCTGGCCAAAGAGATACTCGCAAATCCCGTCTGGGCCGAGGAGGTTGGCAATGCCAAAACCTAAACGAAGAAGCGGACTTCAGAAGAATTTTTCGGATATCTTCGACGGCGTATGGATTCCGCCCAAGCCTAACGATGACAAGGCCGAACAATCGGCTGCGCAAAGGCCAAGTCAGTCGCCCCTGCCGCAAGGCCAGCCTCAAGACCAGGCCCAGCCGCAAAGCCAGCCTCAAGACCAGGCCCAGCCGCAAAGCGAACAGCAGCAAGCCCAGGCAGCCGAGGCGTCTTCGGAGAATCCACCCCTTACACCGCCACAGTTGGATCTGCCGCAGCATCTCAGCGAGCCTGCCGAGCCGATGCCCGTTGAGCAGCCTCAGCATGTCGAAGAGCCTGGCGCAGCGGAGCAGAATCCGCCCATCGAGCAGATACGCCGGATCATTAGCAACATGAAATGCTCGAAAGGGTTTGAGTGCTACAAATCGGGGTTCAAGCGGCTGTGTAAAATCAGAAATGTCAACGACGGCAAGGTAATCGAATGCTCGCCGGAAAACACCTTCCCGTGCGAATTTCGATTCGAATTTATGAGCAAGAGGTTCTGCAAGTGCCAGCTAAGGCACTTCATCGCCAGGACCCTCAAGAAGTAATCGCGCAGAGATTCTCCGTCCAGCCCTTGTCAGGAAGTCCCCCTGTAAATCCACGCCCCGGCGTTCGCCCCCTCCCCGTGGAGCAGCGCTATCACACCGATCTCGGGACCGATTTCGGCGACAGTTTGACGAGCGACTTGCTCGAAATAAGTCTGTGAGTCTCCATCTTGCTCGCCCAGTTATGGCCGTCAAGCTGCACACTCACTTTATGCTTATGTTTGATTACCCGCCTTTTTCTAAACGGATTGAACATTGTCGTTACACCCTCGGACTTCAACTGCCTGCATTTCCATCAAGCCCGGACATTAAAGGCGACTGTCATTATTAAGTACGGCCCGGAAATAAGCCATGTTCGTATCAATCAATGTCAGGCCACTACTTCATAGGCATTTCATTTTCTTAATCGCCGGGATGCCTTTTCCGGCACAGTAATAATATCGGTTCTCGGGACAATATCCTTTAGCATCTCGAAATCAAAACACGGCAGGCACAACCGCCTTTTTCTTTGCCGGCGGGGATTATAGGACCGCTATCCCGCTGTCTCTGCCGCACTAAATCCCCGGTATTAAACAAGGAGTATCGTAAGTATCATGTAAATTGCAACGCTAATCGAATCGTTGGCCGTCGTGACCAGGGGGCCTGAGCTTATCGCAGGATCGATGCCGAGCCCTCGAAACAAGAACGGGAGAAAAAGTCCCAGCGTCGTGGCGACCATTATCGCCGAGAACATTGCGGTACCGAAGGCGCAAACCAGCCAGACAGGTTCCACAGTGCCTCCCGGCCCCCTCATGTAGAGCAGCATACTGCAGACCAGTCCTCCCAAGACCCCGCAGCTCATGGCGACCAGCAAAGCGATGCGGACCTCTCGATTGAACACCTGGCTGAGCCTCAAGGCGACGAGGTGACCAGTTGCGAGGCCCGATACGACGATGGCGGATGTTTGCAGGCCGGCGTTGCCGCTGATAGCGGCAATCATCGGAACAAACGCCGCGGCGACCAGGTATATCGCGGGATTATGCCCTTTGAAAAACATCATCACCAGTGCTGTCACTCCGGTCCCGATCAGACAGGGCAACAGCCAGGTCAATCTTATTCTCGCGGCGCGAAATACGGAGACATCGTCGAGTTCGTCCGGGTCGGTTCCGGCCATGGTGTACAAGTCCTCTGCGGCCTCCTCCTCTGCGACCTCTATGACTCGGTCTGCGGTGATTCGCCCGACGAGATGGTGATTTTCGTCGAGCACCGGCGCGACGATCAGGTCGTTTTTGCTGAATATATTTCGGACTTCTTCCTGGTCCATATCAACGGTGACATAGACGGAATCGTCGCCGATCAGCTCGCTTATTCTTGTGGTTGCGGGGCGTGTGAGCAGGAGTCTCAGGCGGACGGCTCCGAGGAATCGTTCATTCTTATCGACGACATAGACCGAGAAGAAGTCCTCGTCGATTTCAGCGGCTCGAATCTCCTCGACGGCCTGTCCGACGGTCGCGCTCTCGTGTACGCTTATCACGAGCGGGTCCATAATACCGCCGGCGGAATCCTCCGAATAACTCATCAGTTCCTGTATTTCAGCGGATTCCTCGGCAGGGATGCTCTGCAGGAGTTCGGCCCTGTGCTCTTCAGGCAATTCGGCGAGAAGGTCTGCGGCGTCGTCGTGGTCGAGTTCGGAGATAATTCCCTTGACCTCGTGCTTTTCGAGGAGTTCGAAAAGCTCGGCTCGTGTCGCCTCGTTGACCTTTTCGAGGACCTCTGCGGCGGTTTCTCCGTCGAGGACGTCGAAGATTGCGCGGCGTTCCTCGTTATCAACAAGCTCTACGACCTCTGCGATATCGCTGCTGCGCTGCTCAACGAGAAGTGCCGAAAGCGCGGTCGAATCGCCTGACTCCAGCAATTTCCATATCGCTTTGACAAGTTCTTTTTGCCCGTCAGCCATGAATTAGGCCCGTCAATCCTTTAACCCGTTTGAACGACTTAAGATCACCGTCCTCGCCGATCCCCGGCCAGAATAACCGAATCAAGCCCAATCAGCAAGAACAATACGGGCAAAGCTACGGCTGAGAGAGCTAATTCGATATGCCGGCCCTTCGAGTTCGCCGTCTTGCAGTCTTGCGAATGAATAAATCGTGGGGAATTAAGGAATATCGAGCCTGCGAAGTGCCGAAATTACTTATGCAGCGAGCAGAAAACGCTTGTTCGCCGGTCGCTCTTTCGGTAAAATAGGGTATTCGCGGCCTGTATAGGCTTGTGGAAGAGTAGAAAATGCGTTAACTGACAGGGGCAATAGAATGAAAGCCTTCGCTTGCATCTCTTTGGGCATAATGGCGGTGGCCGCTTGCATAAGCCATGCGGCCGCCCCGGAACCTGCCATTGTTCCGCCGCCGGGGCAGTGGACAATCGACACCAAGTTCACCCATCCTCAGCAGATATTTCTTCGCTCCGGGGTCGAGAACAAGCCGGCCCGCTTCTGGTATTCGATCGTCACCCTGACAAACAATACCGGCAGAGAGGTCGATTTTCACCCGAAATGCGAGTTGAAGACCGACACATTCCAGATCATTCCGACCGGGCGAAACGTCACGCCCGATGTATTTGCGAGCATCAAGAAGCGTCACCAGGCAATGTACGCATTTCTCGAGCCTCTGGCCAAGACCGGCAACAAGATTCTCCGGGGCGAGGACAACACAAAGGACATCGCGCTTATATGGCCAGACTTCGACGACAAGGCCAAGGAAATAAAGATATTCATCACCGGCCTGAGCAACGAGCTGGCCGTTGTTGACCACCCGATAGCAAAGGATAAAGACGGCAAGCCGCTGCAAATTTTCCTCAGGAAGACCCTCGAACTGACCTACGATCTCGAAAGCGATGCCGCCAGCCGGTCAGACGCCAACCTCATCTACAAATCGAGACGCTGGGTAATGAGATAACGGACCGTGCCTTTGGCGTACCGGCGTTTGCCTTGTAAGTTCAATTCTGCTCAGACGATTTGCGCATAAAATAAGGAGGCGTGGGCTTTTTAAGAATGGTCTTTTCGTCGCCCTGCCTCCTTGGATTGCGTGGCGCCTTTTAATCCAACGCGTAAATGGCGAAACCGCCCGGCTGCACCCGCAATACTATATATTATAGAATATCCTCGTCTCCAATGCAAGGAAATTCCCTGGTCTGCTTATCCTTTTGCTCCGGGCTAAGCCGGCGTCCTGCAAGCATAACAGGGCGATACCGCCAATTTCGCCCAAAACCCGCCTTCTACGCATCTTCAAGCTTGACATGGCGTGGCCGAATACGTATAATGGTGCTATAAGGGTTTGTCTGTACAGGTCTTATGCACGGTGACAGCCTTCGCCGAAGCCGTGGTTTTGTTTATTCAAGAAGATACGGCTTTAATAGTAGATGCATTTGCTTTGGAGTTGGTAGTTTTCATGGCCACTGAATCACACGCCGGGGGTCTTACACCCCCGCAAGACGATCCGGAAATGAACAGGTATTTCAGGGTCGCAATAAAAACGCAGGCAAGCGACATACACCTGAAGGTTGGTCAGCCGGTCAAGCTGCGCCTTTACGGCTCACTGAAAAACACGACCGGTTCGGTCATGACCGAAGAGAAGGTCGAGGAACTGGTCTTCGGCATTCTCAGCCCCGCCCAGAAAGAGATGTTCACCGAGCACGGCACGCTCGATTTCGCACATGAGGTTGACGGCAACAACCGATTCAGGGTTAATATTTTCAGGCAGCGCGGTATGATCAGCCTGGCTGCGAGAAGAGTTAACACTCGAATTCCTCCCTTCGAAGATCTGCATCTGCCTCCGGTTCTGGAGAGAATCGCGCAGAGCACACAAGGCCTGGTCTTAGTTGTCGGTCCCACGGGCAGCGGCAAGACGACTACCATCGCCTCGATGATAGATTTCATAAACAGGACCCGCTCCTGTCATATAGTTACTATCGAGGACCCGATCGAGTACCTTTTCCACGACGCCAAGGCAATTGTTTCGCAGCGAGAAATCGGGCTCGACGTAATCGGTTTCGACGAGGCGCTGACGTACCTTATGCGGCAAGACCCGGATGTGGTATTTGTGGGTGAGATGCGAGACGCGAAGACTGTTACGGCGGGGATGCGAGCGGCAGAGACCGGTCACCTCGTTTTCGGCACTATGCACTCATCGAACGCCTCGCAGTCCGTACACAGGCTGCTCGACCTGTTTCCGCAAAGCGAACGAGACCTCGTAAGACAGACCCTGTCGCTGGCTCTTCGGGCGGTAATCAGCCAGGTTCTGATACCCTGCCTGAAGGAAGGGATCGACAGAGTGCCCGCTGTTGAAGTGCTGATCGCCAACGCTGCAGCGAAGAAGCTCATAGCCGAGGAGCGTGAAGCGGACCTGCCGAGCGTTATCAGAGCATCCGTTCAGGAGGGGATGCAGGACATTACGCTCAACCTGTGCGAGATGGTCAAGAACGGAACAATCGACCCGAAAGAAGCGTATAAATACGCGCCGAATACCGAAGAGTTAAAAATGGCCCTGAAGGGCATCAGAACCACAGCAAGCGGCATCTTGTAAGATGTGATTGATATTCGTTACGGAGCAACCCATGCCGGACCCACTGTTGGCAGCTATCGAGTACGCCGGATACATATCCATAGTCAAGCTTGTCGTTTTTCTTGTATTCTTCTTTCTCTGGATACCGCTTGTAACATGGGTCAATAACGACGCCAAGGCAGTTGAAACAAACGACGCCTTCTGGACGGGCCTCGTTCTCGGCTCCGGCGCAATCGCGATGCTGATCTGGCAGTTTGTTCCGTTCTTCATAATCGGGCTTCTCGTCTATGTCATCGCGGTTGCGGCAACGTCCCTGGCATACGTCAAGCACCGCAACGTGCGGGTAATGGATTTCGACCGGGTTCTGACGGCCGAGCATATCAAGGGACTCTTTTCCAGCAAGGACGAGAAGATGGAAGCTCTCAAGAGCTTCACATTCATTACCGCCAACAGGAATGAGGTTCCGCTTCCGGAACCGAGGACCCCCGATTTTTTCGGCTACCGAATGACTTACGACCTGATCACCGACGCAACATGGCGCCGGGCGAGTGACATACTTTTTTCCCCGACACCACAGGAGTACAGGGTCGTTTATTACGTTGACGGCGCTCCGATTAAGCAGCCCAGCATACCCAAAGAGCAGGCGAATTACATCATACACTTCCTCAAACAGATAGCCGACCTCGATATTAAGGAGAAAAGGAAGCCCCAGAAGGGCGATTTCGGCGTTTCCAAAGGCGGCGCTTACAACGATTGGCAAGTCACGACCGCCGGTTCGACCGCAGGCGAGCAAATTATGATCAGGCACGACATAGGAGAGGAGATCGTAAAGCTGGAACAACTCGGTCTGATGCCGGACCAACTCCAACAAATCTCGGCGTTTCGGCAGTTGAAGCAGGGGCTGTTCATTGCGGCAGGGCCTAAGAAGAGCGGCGTTACGACGACGTTCTATACCCTGCTCAGGAATCACGATGCCTTCCTGAACAGCATCAACACCCTCGAGAAGGAGCCATCGGAAGAAGTGCTGAACATTACCCAAAACATTTACAGTCCAAGCGACACGGGCACGACGACATACGGCAAGAAGCTCGAGGAAATTGTCAGGATGGGGCCGGACATCGTCGGGGTCGCCGACTGCGAAGACTCCGAGACGGCGAAGCAGGCGTGCAAGGCCGCAAAAGACGGCAAGATAATCTACGTCCAGTTGGAAGCCCCGAGCGTAATACAGGCTCTTGCAAAATGGCTCAAACTGGTCGGCGACAGAAGACTCGTCGCAGAGACACTGATCGGAATAAGCAATCAGAGGCTCTTTAGAAAGCTCTGCGCCGAATGCAGACAGGCCTACGCTCCGAACAAGGATGTTTTCCGGAAGTTCAACATCAACGCGGAGAAGACGAAGGCCCTGTACCGCGCGGGAAAAGTCATCTACGACAAGCACGGGAAACCTTCGGACTGCGAGCAATGCCAGGGGACCGGATACGTCGGCAGAACAGGCGTATTCGAGACAATAATAATAAACGAGGAGTTGCGAACCGTCGTCAGGGAGGCGAAGTCGCTGCCTGAAATAGGCACGCGATTCCGGCGTGCCAAGATGCTCTACATACAGGAGCAGACCCTCAGAAAAGTCATCGCGGGCATTACTTCCATAAATGAAATGATACGGGTGATCTCCCCGCCGGCGAAGAAACAGAAACCGAAACAGCAGTGACAACCACCGGAGTAACGTAATGGCCAGTTTGGGCGTACTACTAATAATTTTGGGCTGCGGCGCCTACCAGTATTTCAAAGGTTCGATCTTCAAGGCGGTCACAACCATCGTGATCACCACCATCTCCTCAGCGGCAGCTTTCGGATTTTTCGAGATTCTCGCCGACTACTTTATCAGCAAAGGCAGCGAGAGCAAGTATCCGGCCCTCGTGCCGTGGGCGCAACCCCTGTGTTTTGCTCTTTTGTTCGTGCTGGTGTTCGCGATTCTGCAGACTGTGGCGATGCAATTGAGCAAGCTGTCCGTCGATTTCGGGCAGCTTCCGGAACGTATCGGCCGGCCCATACTTGGGGTTTTCCTGGGTCTGGTTCTCTCCGGCCTTCTCCTGACAGTTCTGGCAATGGCCCCGCTGCCCAACAAATACCCTTATCAGCGTTTCGACGACAGGCAGCCCAAATCAGACAGCCCGACCAAGGCCCTGCTTAACGTTGACGGGCTCGCCACAGGCTGGTTCTCTCTGATGAGCAGAGGGAGCTTCGGCGCTATCCGCAAGCCCACCAGTTTCGCCGCTGCGCACCCGTCATTTCTCGACGAGCTCTACCTGAACAGGCACAGCGACTCGGATGAAGTGACATTGATCGCGAAGGAGGGCTCCATAGACGTTGCCCGCAAACAAGGCGTATGGTACGCTCCGGCTACGGGCCTTTCGGATTCAGAAGGCAAAGTAATTACCTCTCAACCCGGTCACACGCTCGTTGTCGTAAGACTGACGATACTGAGAAACGCCCTGAAAGACGCAGGGAAGTTCACCCCCGCACAACTCAGGCTGGTTTGCGTCTCCAGAGAGGCCGCCCAGGCCAAGGTGGCGCCAAAGGCCAAAAACGCATATCCAATCGGATACTTCTCAGGCGCGAGCCAGATCACAGAGAAGAAGCTTTCGGAGGTAATAACTATCACGCGCAGCGACTTTCCCGGCAACGAAGTCAGAAAAGACATCGATTTCGTGTTTAACGTGCCCAGCGATTACACCCCCATCGCTCTTCAGTTCAAGCAGAACTGCATCCTGCAGATTCCCAAGCCCGTCTCCTCCGAGCAGGCTCCTCCGGCGTCGCCATTCGTCGAGAAGGCCGAGGTGCGAACATCAAGCAGCCTTTCCGACAATGACTCTTCTTCATCGACAACAAATCCGGATTCCTCGAATGTTTCATCAAGACCCGATGTGGGAAGGCGCGTCGTTGAAAGATTAACCACGGGCGGCAACATCGACGAGACCGAATAGCACCATTCAAGAGAAACCTCCGCAGCCCAGATGCAGCCGTGTCGCGCCGGAGATCTATCGACCTGCATGACCTTTATTATTGTTCGATCCGGTGAAATGACGCCCTTCCGGAATAGATGTGACATCACCCGTCCTCAGTGATATTCCGCCTGAAAAAGTATATGAATACGGCCCGCTCCCACAAAGAATCTGCGTCGCCCCCCGTCGTTCTAACTACAAACAGCCAGCTCTTGCAAGTCCAACTCCATGAGGTGTTCGAGATATTTGCGAAGTTCCTCTTCGGGGAAATTTGCCAGGAACTCCGCCTTCGCGGTCGTGTTAATTTCACAGATGCATTCTATCAACTCGCGTTTGCTCATGCTCAATAATCCTTTCATACTACCATCGAACCACTGCAACCTGCACAATATCGACAGGGCCGGCGTTTTTTCTTTAGCCCTCGAAAAACACCCAGGCAGTAGGCCCCATAACCAAAACCACGACATAGCCTGCTTAGCGGAGAGTCACCACCACATATAGCCCCACCCCACTTACACCACACCGGTCTGCCTGTCTCTGTCCGGTAAAATCAAACGCCACACAGACCAATCACACCCGAGAAAAATTTTCCCATTCTCAAGTTTTGCCCCCGTTCGTCGATTAGATTGGCCTGGTTTTTTTGATTTGAAGAGCCGATTTCATCCTTCCAAGGCTCACGGGCAGGCCAATTGCGAAGAAAACCGACAAACAGACTGGACAGAATCCCCCCTTCCTGGTAGGATATTCCAAGGCTCATACGGTCCAGGATGCTTGCTTTTTTTTGGGAGGAAGCAAAATGAGCAAAAGAGCACGCCGAAACAGAATCGTTGCAAAGCGAAGAAGGTTCAGGAATCGCGCACTGGCGACAGGAACAGCAGCGGCAATTTCATTAGGGACGGGAATAAGCATCCAGAAGTCTCTGGCTGCGTTCACACCGAATGCCCATCAACTGCCCGTCACCAGAGATGCCGACGCCGATTTACTCGCCGACCGTGAGGAATACGCAATCGGGTATCAGCCTTTCGAGGCCGATCAGAACCGCAATGGAATACCCGACGGCGTCGAACTGGCGATGCGTTGCGCAGCGGTCGTGGCCGACTTGCCCGAGTACTATCCGTACCCTCCCGGCGATCCGCCGCCGGACGAAATATACAAAATAGGCCACATGCTCGACGGCCTCGAAATCTGTGACATTTGCGGAGCAGCTATCCACATGGGCGGCTGGGAAATACACAACCCGAAACTCAACCTTAAATTCCCCGATCCCAACGACCCTCTCGATGCAACCTTCCTGCCCGACCTGGCATTGCACTATATGCAGCACGGCTCTTTCGACTGCCTCGGCAGCATACACAGAGGCAGAACAGATATAGACCGTCTCCTGAGAGTTCTCGAACTGCGCTACCCGCACGATCCCAACGAACACCTGCTCGCCCTCGATTACGAAGTCCAAGGCGTGGGCCAACTCGCCCCAGATGCAAATGACCACGACGGCGATCTTCTCGCGGATTCCGAGGAACTTGCGGCGGCATTCAATCTTTACAACCCCGACCAGGACGCCAACCTCGTCCCAGACGGAATCGACTTCGCAAAACAATGCCATCAGGCAATCGACGCCCTGCCGATACACGACCCGGCAGGCGGCCATCCCGAGCCGAACCAACCTTACAAAATAGACTACTTCCAGAGAGGACTCGAACTGTGCGAAATTTGCGGCCAGCATGTCAACATGGGTTACTGGCAAGTCGTGAATCCCAAGCTCGGTCTTTCGATGGACGTTTATGACATCGCCTGCCACTATATGTCGCACGGCTCGATGAGCTACTCCGGGCTTCAGTTCGACGAGCCTCACGAGCCTTTCCACAACGGCAGAATGAAGGTCGCCCTGCTTGCCAAAATACTCGAAATGCCGGACAAGTGCGGCCGGCTGGGGACGATATTCCTGCCCGGCGACTCCAACAAGGACTGCCGGGAAGACTTCGCCGACTTTGCCGGCTTCGCGGAGAAATGGCTCGCCTCGACAGAGCCGAACCAGCCCCCAGGATCGCCGCAAATCATATCATACACCGTGCTGCCCTGCCCTCCAACATCGCCGCTTGAAACGCTGACGGCTCCGGCTTCGGAACTTCGCTTCAAAGTTGAGGTTCAGGGGCCTTATATCAGTTTCAGTGACGAAATCTCCGCGAACTGCTGCCTTGACCGGATCACACTGGAAATGACGCTGATCGGCAGCAATATAAAGATACTCGAAACCGAACATGTCACCACACCCTGCTTCTGTATTTGCGATTGGCCGACCACTGCTCAACTCGGCCCGTTCGAAGAGGGGACATACTCGCTCGAAGTGTATCAGCGCACCAATGAAGAGGAAGAACAACTCATCGGCACAACGCAAGTAAGCATCGGCCCGAATTAGAAAGGACCGCTCGTTTGGATATCGCATCTAACGAGGCCCGACGTACAATCAGGGCCTTGAAACAAATCGACCCTGAGCTTGCATATCTCGCCGCGCTTACCGCCGTCGGCCTCAAACCCTTGAGTCGCTGGGAAAAGCCCCTCGCCGACTACGGTCTCGGCAGACTTGCGGAATTGGGTCTCCTGGCCGACCAAATTCGACGAACCGTAAAGACAGGCAAAGAAGTAATCGAGACGGTCTTCGGTGTCAGTCCGGCCTGCATAGAACTCTACAGCCGGCGTTTCTCCGAAAGGCCCATCGACAAATCAGCCGAGACCCAGCGCTTCGAAGGCTTCCTCTTCGGCTACCCCCCCTGCTGCATCGAGCAGTATATCCGCCGACCATACGCCCCCAACGATGTTTCGGAACAGAACCGGAAAATCCTGTTCCACTGGCCCTGCACCAAATGCCTGATAACTGCGGCACTGCTGCCGGAATACCGCAGAATCCACACAGTCATAAACGCCGGTTAGCCGCCACATCAGGCTCGCTTCACCCCCGGCAGAGAATTCGACGACAACGCTCGGCCTCGCTATACAGCAATCAAAGTCGCGCTGCATATCGCTTCGGCCGCCTTGATGCCATCGACTGCGGCGGAGATTATGCCGCCTGCATATCCTGCGCCTTCCCCTGCCGGGTATAAACCTTTGACGCACGGACTCTGGAAACTGTCATCACGGACTATCCTTACGGGCGAAGAACTCCTCGTCTCCACCCCCGTCATCACCGCATCCTTCATGGCCAAGCCTCTCAGTTTCTTGTCCATCTGCACAATAGCTTCGCGCAAAGTCGCGACCACATAATCCGGCAAACACCCGGAAAGATCGCTTGGTGTTATCCAAGGCCGGTAAGACGGAGCTACATTCCCAAGCGACTTAGACGCCCGCCCGGCGAGGAAATCTCCCATAAGCTGAACCGGTGCAGAATAGTTGCCCCCGCCAAGCTCAAAGGCCTTCCGCTCCCATTTTTTCTGGAATTCGACCCCTGCCAGCACGCTCGAAGATCCAAAGTCGCCCGGATTCACGCCCACCAGCAGACCGCTGTTGCAATTGACCCCGTTTCTGGAATACAGGCTCATCCCGTTTGTCACCACGGATTCCCCCTCGGAGGATGAGGCTATGACCTCTCCGCCGGGACACATGCAAAAGGTGTACGCGGACCGTCCGTTCCTGCAATGGTGTACAAGCTTATACTCGGCAGGAGGAAGAAGCGACCCTGAGGCAAATCGGCCGTACCGGGCTTTGTCTATCACGCGTTGAGGATGCTCGATACGAACACCTATCGAAAAAGCCTTCGGCTCCATAGGTATTCCAAGCTGATTGAGCATCTCGAACGTATCTCGCGCGCTGTGGCCCGGAGCGATGACTATCCTGTCGGTTTCAATTTCGTCCGCATCGTTGACAACTGCCCCGACGACCCTGCCCGCCTTGATCCGAATGCGTGTCAGCTTTGTCTCAAACCGGACTTCGCCGCCCAGCGATTCGATTCGACGACGAAGGTTCTTCACTATTCTGACAAGATTATCCGTACCTATGTGCGGTCTGGCCTCATAGAGTATCTCCTCCGGTGCACCGGCCCTTACGAATTCTTCGAGCACTTTCCTCGATCTGTTGGCTCTGTCTTTGATCTGTGAAGCCAGCTTTCCATCTGAGAAAGTCCCGGCGCCGCCTTCACCGAACTGCACATTGGATTCCGGATCGAGTCGCCCGGCTGTCCAAAAGCGTCTAACGTCTCTTACCCTCGCCCCGACATTCCTGCCCCTTTCTATCAGGATAGGTCTGAAACCCAATTCAGCGAGAATAATAGTTGCAAACAGCCCGCAAGGCCCGCTGCCAACAACAACAGGCCTCAAAGCCCCCTTCTGCCCAGCCGCCGGCATCCGATACTCCATGCACGGCGAGCGAACAATTCCACTCTCAGCACCCGCTTTCGAAACAACGCCCTCCTCATCGCTCAGCTCGACATCCACCGTATAGACAATCTTCACCGCCCCGGTTTTGCGCCTGGCGTCAATCGACCTTCGCACCAAGCGAAAACTCTCAAGTTCCTCCGCCGATATGTCCAGATGTTCCAGAATAATCGCATACAGAGCATCTTCGGAGTGGTCGAAAGGCAGAATTATATCTCGCAGCCTGATCATGGGGTGAAATATCACAACCTTCAAAAATGCCGGCCTATTATTGTTCTAATCACAGTGCTCCACAGACAAAAACCCGGGAAAATATTCCTTGCCGAGAGCCGATTGCGACTATATTATACTACATTTCGGATAAAATCGGAACTAATCGCGTTTACAAGCTATTTGGAGACCTGAAAAGTGGCTAAGACCGGCGACATTCGCAATATCATACTATTAGGGCACGGAGGAAGCGGAAAGACCTCGCTCGCAGAGGCTTTTCTCCACACTACCGGCACGACGAATCGTCTTGGAAGCGTGGACGACAAAACAAGCGTCTGCGACTTCTACGATGAAGAAAAAGATCATCAGCACTCTATTCAAGCCTCAATCATACACGCCAGCCACACCGGGAAGCTGCTGAACATAATCGACACGCCGGGTTATCCCGACTTCATCGGCCCTGCCATCAAAGCGATTCCGGCGGCTGAGACCGCCCTGATCGTAATCAGCGCCGCTTCGGGCATCGAAACAAACACCAGAAAGACATTCGAGCTGGCAAAAAAGGCAAACAAGCCGAGAGTTATTGTGGTCAACAAAATCGACGCGGATAATGTCGCATTCGGAGATCTACTGAAGAATATCCAGGAATCGTTCGGCTCGCAATGCCGCTGCGCGAATCTTCCCGCCGCCGACATGGCGTCGGTTATCGACTGCATCGAAAACGACTCCGGCGATTCCCCTGTCATGGACGTAGCGCAGGCTCATACCGAACTGATCGAAAGCGTAATCGAAGCCGACGACGAACTTATGGAAGCCTATCTCGGCGGTGAAGAAATTTCTCCGGACAAGATAGCATCCGTATTCGTCAAGGCCCTCAAGGCCGAGACGATTATCCCGATAGTCTTCACAAACGCCCGGACCGAAGCCGGAGTCCCCGAACTGCTCGACCTGATTGCAAAATACACTCCGTCGCCGGACCAGGCCGTGCCGACCGAACTGAAAGACGGCGAGACTGTCACCCGGTTGACCGCTGACGCGGCAGGACCTTTGGCAGGACTGGTATTCCGTGTCGCCTTCGATCCAAGATCAAACATGAAGTATTCATCAATCCGAGTTTTCAGCGGGACCATCAAATCGGACACGAACGTGCTTCGAAATTCAGAGAAGAAGGGCATCAGGCCGGGCCATATTCTCAAATCGCAAGGCGCCGATACATCGGAAATAGACGCAGGAATCGCAGGAGACATAGTTACGCTTGCAAAAGTCGAGGAGCTCAAGACTAATGATCTGGTGCACGACGGTAAAGTGGCCGGCGTCTTCGAACTGCCCGCGACTCCGGAACCGATGTTCTCGCTTGCCATCGAGCCGGCGGCCAGAGGAGACGAGCAGAAGATAGGGGCCGCCCTGGATCGGTTGTGCGAAGAGGACCCGTGCTTTAAGACCAGCCGGGACCAGCAGACAAAAGAACTCGTCGCAAGCGGCATGGGCGATCTGCATTTGAGAATAATGCTGGAAAAAATGCAGAACCGTTCGAATCTCTCGGTGACCACCAAAGAGCCAAAGATACCGTACAAAGAGACCATCACTGCAAAGGCGGAAGGACACTACCGCCACAAGAAGCAGACAGGCGGCGCCGGTCAGTTCGGCGAGGTTTATCTTCGCGTCGAGCCGGGCGAACGCAACAGCGATCCGCCGCTCGATTTTGCATGGGACATTTTCGGCGGCTCGATTCCGGGTCAGTTCGAGCCGGCAATACTCAAGGGCGTCAACGATATTATGCAGGCCGGCGTAGTCGCGGGATTTCCGTTGCAGGATGTCAAGGTCTCGATCTACGACGGCAAGCATCACCCCGTCGATTCTAAGGAGGTGGCGTTTCGAGCGGCGGGCAAGGGCGCATTCCTGGACGCACTTCAGAAGGCCAAACCGGTTCTGCTTGAACCGATTGTCGATATGGAGGTAACGATTCCGGCGGAGAATATGGGAGATATTGCCGGGGATCTCGCTTCGAAAAGAGGCCGTGTCATAGGTCAGGACATGCTCGCCGGAAATTTCATGACTATAAAGGCACAGGTTCCTCTGGCCGAGGTCAAGCAATACAACAGCCAGTTGAAGAGCGTCACCGGCGGCAGAGGCAGCTACTCGATGACGTTGAGTCATTACGAGCTTGTCCCGCCGAACGTACAGCAGGCCGTCATCGCGCAGTACGCACAGAAGAAAAAAGAAGACGACTAAACCCGCAAATCCGCCCTTTGAAGAGCCGGCAAACTCAAGTTGCCGGCCTTTTTTTGCGTGTAGAAACACGGTTCCGGAGTCTAAGCCCAACCTGCGCGGGCCCGGCGATGCCGAAACCGAACACCTTCTACGCCCCCCAAAACAGCCCGCCAAACGCCCTGTTTCAGGGCCGGGGGCGGGGAGCCGAGCCGCAACCGAAAAAAAATCAAAAAGTCTAAATTTTCTTATTGACATCTACTACGCTTCATAGTACTTTGTAATATAGTAGCGTTCAAGGAAACCCGATACTCGGAGAATACAGCCATGAGCGACAAACCACTAACCGAGCTTGGCGAGCTTCAGCGTGCTGTTCTCGAAATTATCTGGCAGCTCGGACGTGCAAACGTCCACGAAGTCAGACACCGACTCGCCCGAAAGAAGAAACTCGCGTATACAACCGTACTGACTACCCTGCAAAAGCTGGAAAAGACAGGCTGGCTTACACACGAAACAGAAGGCAAATCGTATATCTACATTCCGACCAGCACACGCCTCCAGGCAGGGGCAAAATCTCTCAAGAGATTCATTAAGCACGTATTCAACGGCGACCCCGTTTTGATGTTTCAGCACCTGATACGCGAAACAGACCTGGACGACGCCGACCTGAAAACACTCAAACAAATGATCGATCAAGAGCGAAAGGAGAAGCGAAATGATTAGCAGATTTTTGTTCAATACGGTCTTCACGACGGCATCGGTTTCTTATGCAACCTTGTGTCTGGCTGTTGGCTTGCTCGCCTCTGCTGTCTTCCGGCGAAATGCCGCCCGCGCGCACAGCATTTTGCTTCTGGCGATGATCGGCGCAATACTCGCCCCTGTGACGGCCGTTCTGGTCCGGCATTACGATGTCGGAATTCTCGCTCCCGAATCGCCGGCGTCCGCGGTATCGACAGCCGGCAGCACAATTATGTCGGATTTAATCGTTGCCCCGGCGGTCCGGTACGAGGCTGCGGCAACAGACTACATCGCACCCCCTGCAACGGCGCAAAGTGCGGAGTCACCTGCTGCAGCAGCGATTCAAATACCATGGAGGAGGCTCGTGACGGGACTCTACCTGCTCGTCTCGCTGGCAATGTTTGCCAAGCTGGTAAGGAGCTTTCTGCTCGGCAGGAAAATGCTGCGAAAGACAACGTTGATAGACTCAGGCCCCATACACCAGGCCCTCTGCAACGCAGCGGAAAATCTCAACATAGAACGACCAATCGAACTCCGCGCCGCACCTGGCGTTCGCAGCCCGTTGATCTGGTGCTGGAGCAAGCGTCCGGCCCTGCTGATCCCGGCGAATCCGAAAGATAACTGCGACTGGCCGAGCCTCTTTCGCCACGAACTTGCTCACCTTCGCCGCCGGGACCACATCACGGCACTGTTTGCAGAGACGCTAATCTGCGTCTTTCCGTGGCACCCGCTGCTGTGGGCGGGGCGAAGACGGCTGCTTTCACTGAGCGAACACGCCTGCGACGACTGGGCGCTCGAAACGGCCCCATCCAACACCGGTTACGCCAGCTTGCTGCTGGATATGGTCCCCCAGCCGCAGATGACGCTGGCGCCGACGATCCTTCCGAGCGGCAGGCACCTCGCCTCGCGCATACGCCGAATCGTAGCCCACAAATCCGCAAGTCCTCGCATCGGAAGAAAGTGGGCCATGCTCGCCGCCGTCGCCGCGGGGCTGCTTATTGTCGCCCTGGCGTTGGTCCAGCCTCGTTCGGCACAGGCCGAGGAAGCAAGGCAAATCGGTCGAGGTGAATCCTTACCCGAAAGAGTGCACAAGGAGGAAATACGCGAGAGAGAAGAACACGCACAGCAGCTGCAGAGGCGAGCGAAGGAAATCGAATCAGAGATAAGAGAGCTGCCGAAAGACGACAGCGAAAGGATGCGGGATCTTCGAGCCGAACTTCGCGAAATCCGTGAACAATTAGCCGAGATAAAACGCGATACCCGTAACATAGAACGCGACAGAGGCGTCTCCGAGGAAAAAAGGCTTGCCGACCCGCGCCGCAGGGAGTTGATAGCGCATCAACGTGAACTTCAGGAGATGCTCCAGAATATCAAGAGAGAAATGAAAGGGCTGGGCGAAGATCATCCTGAGAGAAAGGAAATGGACGCGAGGCTGCGCGAGGTCAACCAGCAATTACGAAAGGTCAATGCAGAACTGCAGCAATCCGGCGAGATGAATCCCGAAAGACGCGAGCTTCTCGCCAAGCGGGAAGAGATAGTCCGTCATATCGGCGAGCTCAAGAGCAAACACGCCAGGCTCGGCGATGGCCACCCGGAAAGAAAAGAGATCGAGGCGAAAATCGAAGAACTCAACGGCAAGCTGCGGCGATTAGACGCCGAAATCAAAGGCGGCGACCGGCCATTGCAAGTACGGCGTGAGCGTGAGGTCTCGCCGGAAACACGCGAACTCATGGAGCACCTCCGAGGATTAGTCGCCCACGCCGACCAAATCGAACGTGAACTCGCCGAACACCCGGACCACCCCGAAGCCGACCAGTTACACGCCAAGCAGCGTGAAATCGGCGACCAGATTCGCAAGGTCGAACAGGAACTGCGGGCTCGGCAGGCACGAGGTTCGCAAGAGACAGCCAACCCGGAAATCCGCGAACTCATGCAGCACCGCCGAGAACTGCAAGAGCGCGCCGAAAAAATCGAACGTGAACTCACCGAGCACCGCGAAGGGCCCGAAGCCAAGCAACTCATGGCCGAGCAGCGTGAAATCGGCGGGCAGATGCAGCGAATCGAGGAGGAACTGCGAGGCCGTGAAATTAGAGGCCCGCGAGAGCCGGCCGATGCCGATGTTGAAAGACGTGAAAGAATCCAGCAACGTCGCGAGATTGAGCAGCGAATTGAAGAGATCGAGCGTAAGCT
Source organism: Sedimentisphaerales bacterium (assembly GCA_016932835.1). Lineage (GTDB taxonomy): Bacteria > Planctomycetota > Phycisphaerae > Sedimentisphaerales > Anaerobacaceae > JAFGCD01. Next base: position 52,125 of record JAFGCD010000057.1, on the reverse strand, counting down.
CAGAGACATCGGCGACGGCCAGCCGGACCTCGCCCACGATCTCCGCATGAAACTCGATGTCCTCGCCGAGCAAAGAGAAGCCCTGCAGCGTCCGGTGGAAATACCTCGTCAGGACCGGCTGCGTGAAAGAGGCGATATTGGAGGCGAAGTGGACCGGCTGCGCGGCGAGGTGAACGAACTGCGCAACCAGATGTCCGAGATCAGGGGCCTGCTCGAAGAACTCCTCGAACAACGCCGGCGAAGCGAGCCACGCGACGAGCTGCGCAATGAACCACGCGACGAGCCGCGCGGCGACCGCCGATAAGGGCAATCACCATCGGACAACTAAAAGGAACCACACCAGGGCCGGCTTGTATCCACGCCGGCCCTTTCTACGCCTGCCTTTCTCGCCTATCCAATCCGATGCCGACAAACAGAAGTAGAAATATCCGCGACTTAGCTTATCCCCGACGCGATGATACACTGTGCCAACTTTTCTCTGTTATCGTCGAGCCATTTTGCTTTGCGGAGGATCATCTTCAGGAAATCGAGTCCGGAGAGGTTGCCGAAGAATCCGGTTGCGACGACCGGCAGGACGGCCTCGGCAATCATCGTCTCGATCATCAGGTCCACCAGTGCATTCAGCTTGTTTCGGTCCGGTTCGATGACCTGGCGATATCCGGCCAGCACGCCAAGCAGCTTGTTCTGATCGAAGTAGTCGGGCCACTCGGCAGGATTAGGCCTACCGCCCACTATCGAGAATTGCAGCATTGCGTTGGCAAGGTCGATTACCGGCGGCGCAAGACGAACAGAGTCGAAGTCCAGCACTGCGGCTATTCTGCCGTCGTTAAAAAGCATATTTCCCGGATGCCAGTCTCCGTGTATTATCTGCTCTTGCCACGAATCGAATCCGCACTGGTTAACGCGGGCACTCGATCCGTTATAGAGCGGCATCAGGGCCTCAGCCGTAACCTGCATCTGCCGATCCGGTCCGGCGAGCCTGTCCGAGCCGAGCGTCTTTAGATGCCTGCGAACGGTCGCTGAATCGTGAAAGCAGGCCTGAGGCGGCCTTGCGTCGCTCTTGAAGTCCGCCAGCCGACGATGAAGCCCTGCCAACCGCCTGCCAATATCGAGTGTCTGTTCAGCCGAGCCGTCGTATCGACTGCCGGTAACGAATTCAAACATCTCATAGACATGATGATTGATCTGCAATACGGTGCTGCCGGCGTCGCGCGTAGTTACGAGAGAAACAGCAGGATAACCGTCTTTGGCCAGATAACTCTGAACCGCATGAGCAAAGGTTACCCATTTCAGGTCGTTCCTGCTCCGAGACCGGCGTTTTAGAAAAAACTTGCCCTTCTCAGACAAAAAGACCATTTTGGGGACCCGCCGATTTCCCGCGGAAACAGCTTCGGCCTTATGAACGACACCGATATCGTAATGGCTAAGCACCCGGACAAGCTCTTCGGGAGTGAAATGTGCACCGCCTTTCGGCATAAAACCGCTTTCCATCCAACAGAAAAAACCAAGACCGCCAACAGGACTACTTTCGACCACCCTGGCGAAGAATAACCCTGCCGCCGCAAATCGTCAAGGGAGAAATACCGATGCCGGCAGGTCTGTGTATGCAGAAGACCGGCAACAAGCAGAATAACTTAACCGTCTCAAAAGAAATCCGCGACAGCTTTTTTGAAGTGCCCGCAGGCTAAAACACGAGCAGAAGAACGATGATAAGGAAGAAGATCGCCGCTACGGTACTTAGAATCAGAACCGCTATCTTGTAGCTCGCCACGGCATCGTCGTCATATACTTCCTCGGTATCGACAACGTCCTCGCCAGACTCCAATTGTTCGAGCATAGAGACGTCAAACCTCTTGTGCGCCCGCAAGGGGGGCTGGCCGTTCTTGAGGGCCTCGAGATCCAGCAGCAGCTCCTCTACGTTCTTGTAGCGGTCCTCTCTGCGTTTGGCCATCATTATCTCGATGACCTCCGAGACGCCGCCGGACAAGGCGGTATTGATATGGTCCGGCGGGACGAGCTTCTCCCGGAGATGCTTCCTCATAACTTCCGAGGAATCCTCCGCCATGAAGGGGACTTTCCCCGTCACCATATTGTAGAAGGTTGCGCCGAGGCCGTAGATATCGGCTCTTCCGTCTATGTCGATTTTTCCTCTAATCTGTTCGGGCGCGATATAGTATGGTGTTCCGTATGCCTTGCCCGCTTCGCTCTGGGCAGCTTCTATATCGGTTGTCTCTCTTGCCAGGCCCATATCCGCAAGCTTCACGACGCCGTTTTTGTTGATCATTATATTCTTGGGCTTTACGTCGCGGTGAATCAACCCCTGGGCATGTGCGTGCTTGAGGGCATTGGCGACCTGAATTATTATGTCGATTGCCTCTGCTTCGGGAATAACGCCCCCTGATGTGAGGTCGTCGGCAATTGTCTTTCCCTCGACATATTCCATTACGAAATAGTGATACCCGCCTGCCTCACCGACGTCGATGGCCTGGACAATGTTTGGGTGGTTTAGCTTTCCTGCGGCCTTGCCCTCTTTGTAGAATCGCTCGACGTATTCGGGATTCTCGGTGAAACGTTTGGGAAGCACCTTTATGGCTACAATCCTGTCGAGACTGAGCTGCCTGGCCTTATATACAAACGCCATCGCTCCGGCGCCGATTTTGCCGATGACCTTGTAGCCGGGGATTTTCGTGGCTACGGCTTTGCTTTCCCTGATGTTCTTTTTTAGCCGGCCGGCCTGGGTGGGCGTGATGAAACCCAGCTCAATCATGACGTCCTTGAGCATTATCGGATTGGTTTGGCTCCGCACTTTGAGTTCTGCCAGGGAGTGCTTCAATTCCTCATCGGTACATAACCCGTGCTCGGTTGCAAGCTTTCCAAATATGGTATCGTAATTAGTTTCTGCTGTAGCCATTCTTCCTGTCTGGATGAAGCGCCAGATGCATAGAGCTGAGTAAATCAGCTAATCCTCACCCATCCACATCCGATAACAAAGCTTATCGCGCCAATTATCAACTTACTTGCGTCCTTGTCAAAGAAAATCCGGACTTTCCTTAAAAAGGCCTTGCACAAGAGAAAATCGACGTTTTCAAGGCGGCAGTTTAGTTGAATCTCAGGGTATAAGGCGAGCACAAAAAGTCGCGTTTTTTTTAGAGATAGAGCTTGACCACTATTAGAAAGCCGCTTACTATTGGAGCATGTCTAATAGTGAAATCAAACTGAATAAATGTATCTGTTCGGGCAAATCGCTCGACCGGATGCTTCGCCCTGCCGTGCTGACGGTGCTGGAGGCCAGCGATGAAGGGCTGCACGGGTACGCAATCGACAGAGAGTTATGCAGCTTCAGCTTCTTCAAGCAGCGCGGGCCGGACTACACCGGCCTGTACCGACTGCTGAAGCGAATGGAAAAGGAGGGATTGCTCTGCTCAACCGAGAGTGATTCGCACAGCGGGCCGGCGAAGAGAATATACAAGTTGACTCCTCGCGGCCGGACCTGCCTGTCGCGGTGGCTCGACAGCCTGCAGGAGTATCGAGAGATGCTCGACGACCTGCTCAGCCACGCGCAGGAAGCCATGGAGATTGCGCGATGAAGCAGCAAGCGTGGCTATGCGAGAGCCTTGGCGAGGTCGTCGGAACGTTTATTTTGGTGTTTTTCGGCACAGGGGTGGTCCACGCGGCAGTGCTGACGCAGAGCCAGAGCGGCTTGTGGCAGGTGGCGGTAGTCTGGGGCGCGGCGGTGGGCCTGGCGATTTATGCCGTCGCGGCTGTATCGGGCGCACATATAAACCCCGCAATCACGGTTGCTTTTGCTCTTAAGCGGACGTTTCCTTTGCGAAAAGTGCCCCGATATTTGGCCTCTCAACTCCTCGGCGCCATTCTGGCCGCAGGGCTTCTCTACGTAATCTTCAGCGGACCCATCAGGGCATTCGAGAAGAGCAACTCGATAGTCAGGGGCCAAGCCGGCAGCGAACTCTCCGCTATGGTTTACGGCGAATACTTCCCGAACCCTGCGGTGGCGAGGGATATGAGTTGGCCCCAGGATTGCGTAAGCCAAACCGTCGCATTCTTCGCTGAGGTTACGGGAACAGGCCTGCTGGCATTCTTCGTATTCGCACTGACAGACAAGCGGAATTCGACTCCCAAAGGCGCGCAGGCAATATTGATTGGGCTTGTAATAGCCGGTCTTATTTCCGTTATCGCGCCGCTGACACAGGCCTGTTTCAACCCGGCGAGGGATTTCGGGCCGAGACTGGTCGCGTACATGGCCGGCTGGAAAGCGATAGCGATACCGGGGCCGAGGGGCGGCTTCTTCACGGTTTACATACTGGCCCCAATAGTCGGAGCTGCCGGGGGCGCATATGCGTATGAAGCCCTGATAGGCCTCGGATTACGACGACAAATTGAAGGGGATTCTATGAAACGTGTGAAGCTGTTGTTCGCAGGCGGATTTCTCGGCGCGGGCAAAACGACGCTGCTGTATCGAGCTGCGAGAGAGCTTATCAAATCAGGCAAACGAGTAGGACTCGTCACGAATGATCAAGCACCGGATCTGGTGGATACTCAGATGCTCAGTTCCCACGGACTAACTGTCAGTGAGGTTGCGGGAAGCTGCTTCTGCTGCAACTTCAAGGGCCTGCTGGACGCGGCCCGCAGTCTCTGCGGGAAACCGGACAGTGTGGATGTCCTGCTGGCCGAACCTGTGGGAAGCTGCACGGACCTGTCGGCTACAATTATCCAACCGATTAAGGACCGTTACGCAGACTTGTTTTCGGTCGGGCCGCTGTCGGTACTGCTCGACCCTGCCAGGGCTATGGAAATCCTCGGCAACGACAAGAGTCAGTTACATCCAAGCGCGGCCTACATCTATCGAAAACAAATTGAAGAAGCAGACCGAATAGTGGTCAACAAAAGCGACCTGCTCGACTCCGAAACACGAGAGCAATTGAAGACTCTCCTGTCGCGACAATTCCCTGGCAGAGATATTTCCTTTATTTCCTGCAGAAGCGGCGATGGCGTGGAACGCTGGCTGAGTGAAGTAATAAACACAGGCGAATCTGGCAGGTGGATACTGGATATCGACTACGACACCTATGCCGAGGGCGAAGCAGTGCTCGGCTGGCTCAATGCCCGTTTTGGATTACGTGCCAAGGAGGATTTTGACTGGCCCGCTTTCGCCAGAGGCTATCTTGAAGCAATCCGCGATCGGCTGCGGTCAGTCAATGCCCAGGTGGGCCACATCAAACTGTTTTTGTCAACAACAGACGGCAGCCTAACGGCCAATCTGACAGCCACCGACGGAGCGGTCCTGATTCAACAGAGCGCCGAATCGCTTCAAGTAAGCCGGACCGCCGATATGACATTCAACGCCCGCGTGGAGATGGACCCTGATAGACTCCAACAGATAACCCTCGATATGCTGCACGATTATTCCGGAGACCTTTCCGTGCAGACATATGGGACGAGTTCTCTTCGCCCTGGCAGACCTCAACCGACATTCAGATATGCGGAAAAAATCTGAAAACTTTCAACGGAGAAACCTATGGCCGGATCCGAAGTAATGGAGCTTAGACGACGTACTATCGTCAAATCGCTTGTCTGGCGGGTGATCGGAGTAGTATGGACCTGGATCGGAGCGTATTTTATTGTCCTGGTTGTCCCGCCCACACAGAAAAACGCCCCGCTAATCGCGACATTGATTGTGGTCTATCACCACTCCACAAGAATGATAATGTACTATCTCTATGAAAGATACTGGACCGGCGTCTCATGGGGTAAATATGACCCCCGCACCAGCACATTCCAGCCGATGTCGTTGAAAGACAAGCTCATGTGGATACTCGGAACGGTCATTGCGATTGTCTCTATATTCCTGCTGATTGTCTATATTGGGCCGCTGGTCAAAAAATAGTCTGCAAGGCAACCTTCCTGCGGTTCCATAAGTGCACATCCTGCCGTAAAGCCCGGCAATTTTGGGGTTGACTTAGGGGTGATTCTCTGTAAACTACTCATTCCTCTTGAAATCAAAGATGCTCTATTTTGAAGCTGTGTTATGGATTCGGGGCCTGTTTGGCGGGATGACCGGATTGACAGGCAAGGAGATTTTCAGTGGGTTACAATTGTGTAGTGCTAATCAAGCAAGTGCCTGATACGAAACGAATTACGGGCGATGTAATGAACGAGGACGGGACGGTGAAACGTTCTGCGTTGCCGGCGATATTCAACCCGGAAGACTTGAATGCCCTCGAAACGGCGGTCGAGATAAAGGACCGGTTCGGCGGACACGTGACCGCTATCACGATGGGTCTGCCGGCCGCGGCGGCGGTGCTGCGGGATGCGCTTTATCGCGGCGCCGACGATGCGATCCTGATTACCGACCGGCGATGTGCCGCAAGTGACACGCTGGCAACGAGTTACATCCTGAGCTGCGCGGTCAGGAAGCTCGACTACGACATTGTTCTCTGCGGCAGGCAGGCAATCGACGGCGACACGGCGCAGGTAGGCCCGCAACTGGCGGAAAAACTCGGAATTACCCAGATTACTTACGTCGAACAGCTTATCGAGCTTTCGAGAAGGACTATTACAGCGCAGCGAAATATCGGCAACGGCTGGCAGCAGGTCAAGGCCGAGCTGCCCGTACTCTTGACAGTCATCGGCGATGCAAACGAGCCCAGGGTAGCCGCGGCGAGACGAATGATGAAGCTCAAGAAGGCGCAGACGCCGATTGAGATCGAACAGCAAATCAGAAATGAGAACCCCGACGCCAAAGACACGGACATAGCCGAGCTTGTCGAACATAAGTGCGGGGATATGGAGAAGAAGGGCCTGCTGATAAAGCAGTGGGACCTTGATATGCTCGAGGCCGACCTGTCATGGTGCGGAATGAGCGGCTCGCCGACCAAGGTGCACCGGATTCAAAGTGTCGTTTTGGCGGCCAAGGAGAGCAAGGATGTCGAGCCGACAGACAAAGGCATCGCTGATATGATACATGAACTGATCGAAGAAAAAACCATTGCATAGAGCACTAAGCAGGAAATACGAGACACGATACTATGATTGATGTGAACAGAGACGGTGAGGTTTGGGTATTCGCAGAGCAGCACGGCGGTAAGCTGGAGGATACAGGGGTCGAGCTGCTGAGCAAGGCGCGAAAGCTGGCCGATACGCTGGGTGTCACGCTCGCGGCCGCAGTACTCGGCGACAAGGTCAAGCCCCTGGCCAAGAAGCTGGTGCAATTCGGGGCGGATAAGGTTTATGTCGTCGAGAATCCTCTCCTTCAGCAGTACCAGACGAACAGCTACGCCAAGGTAATGTACGATTTGATTCACAAGCACGAGCCGCAGATTGTCCTCTACGGAGCCACTATCGCAGGCCGCGACCTTGCGCCTCGAATAGCAAGCGCTACCAAGTCCGGGCTGACCGCGGACTGCACAGATTTGCAAATCGGCGACCATACGACCGCCAAGGACAAAAAGGTGCACAAGAACCTGCTCTTCCAGATAAGGCCCGCCTTCGGGGGCAATATCGTTGCGACGATTATCAACCTCGACCGCTGGCCCCAGATGGCGACGGTCCGCGAGGGGGTAATGCCGATGCCCAAGGCTGATGCGTCGCGAAAGGGCCGGATAGTCGAGGAAACGGCGACCTTAACCTCGGCGGACCTGGCGTTAGAGATTATCGACGAACACAAACGGGCGAAGAAGGTTGACCTGAAGGCTTCCCGGATAATCGTTGCCGGCGGAGCGGGCGTCGGGAGCAAGGAGAATTTCCGGCTTGTCTGGGATTTGGCCAATTGTCTGGGCGGGGCCCCTGCAGCGACGCGGGCGGCAGTCGATTTAGGGTTCATCGACCACGACCATCAGGTGGGGCAAACGGGCACGACCGTTCGGCCGAGCCTTTATGTCGCCGTCGGAATCAGCGGGGCAATTCAGCACCAGGCCGGAATGTCCCAAAGCCAGAAGATCGTCGCGATTAACAACGACCCCGATGCTCCGATATTCAACGTCGCACATTACAAAATACTCGGCGATTTGAATGAGGTCGTACCGAGAATGATCAAAGCCGTAAAGGAAAAAGGAATCAAAGAATAGACCCCAGGCATAATACCGGTCCGCCGGGAATTAACATGACATAGAGACGGAAAACGTTATGGCGAACTTTTATCGAGATAATAGTGACATCCAGTTTCTGTTCAGGCATATCGGCCTTGCCGGGATTGCCGAGCTCTGCGAGGAGGGGTTCCGCTTCGCCGGAGAATTCGAGAGCGCCCCCGCCGATGCCCAAGAGGCGATCCTGAACTACGATATGGTCCTGGATTCTCTTGGGCAGTTGAGCGGCGATTTCATCGCTCCCCGCGCCGAAGGGGTCGATCGAGAAGGAAATACGCTGAATGCCGACGGTACGGTAACTCGTGCGAAAGGCTCTGCTGAGGCAATCGAGAAGCTGGGCCAGGCCGAGGTGATGGGCTTTACGCTTCCTCACCGGTTCGGCGGGCTGAACTTTCCAAACTTGGTTTATTCGATGGCTATCGAGATTGTCTCGCGAGCCGATGCGGCTCTTATGAACATATTCGGTCTTCAGGGGATCGCCGAGACCATAAACGCCTTCGCGTCCGAAGAGATTAAGCAGAAATATCTGCCGGCTTTCTCGGCGGGCAAGGTCACCGGCGCGATGGTTCTAACCGAGCCCGACGCCGGCTCCGATCTGCAGGCCGTAAAGCTGCGAGCATTCCAGGATGAGGCCGGCAACTGGTTTCTCCACGGCGTAAAGAGATTCATCACGAATGGATGCGGGGAAGTGCTTCTGGTGCTTTCGCGAAGCGAGCCGGACCGAAGCGGCGGACTGGGACTGAGCCTCTTTGTATGCGGGCCCGGCCCCACAGTTCACATCCGACGCCTCGAGGACAAGCTCGGTATACACGGATCGCCAACGTGTGAGATATTCTTCGACAACACACCCTGTGAAATCATCGGCGAACGCCAGCGAGGATTGGTCACATACGTTATGAGCCTAATGAACGGCGCGCGTATCGGCATTGCGGGCCAGTCCCTCGGTATAGCCGAGGCCGCCTACCGTGTCGCTCGCGACTACGCGGCCAGCAGAGAACAGTTCGGCGTGGCAATCGAGAAGCTGCCGGCCGTTCGCGATATGCTTATCGATATGAAGCTCGCCATCGAAACCGGGCGTGCTCTTCTCTACGAGACTTCTCGGATTGTCGATCTGGAAGTCGCTTACGCCAGGCAATCGGAGAATCCGCCCGAAGATAAAGTCGAGGCGAAGGAACTGAAGAACAATTCACGGAAATACAAGAGGTTCGCGGCCATGCTGACTCCGATGAGCAAGTACTACTGCTCGGAGATGTGCAACCGTGTCGCCTATGATTCGATCCAGGTCCTCGGGGGCAGCGGATATATGCGTGATTATGCGGTTGAGCGCCACGCACGCGACGCCCGGATAACGACTATTTACGAAGGGACAAGCCAGTTACAGGTAGTCGCGGCCGTTCGGGGGGTTTGCAGCGGGACCGCGGAAAGATTTCTCGCCGAGCTTGCAGGGCTGGATTACGACGACCAGGTCAGGGACCTGCTGGACATACTGGCGACGGGAACGAGGATTATGACCGAAACGATTCCGTTTGTCAAAGATCAGGGCAACGAGTATATGGACCTCTACGGGCGGGCTCTTGTCGATATCGCTATCGACCTGATTAACGGGTATCTGCTGTGCAGCCAGGCGAGCACAAAGGTTGATATGGATGTTCCCGTCGCCGGCATCGATAGCGGACAGAGCATTTCGATGAAGGCCCGCAAAGCGATGCTGGCGCGACGTCTTGTCACGAAGAACGCGTCAAAAATCGAGGCCCTGGCGAAGCTGATTTTGGCCGGTGACAAATCATCGTTCACGGACTACGAATCGATTGTCGGACCGGTCCCAACCGAGTGAGGCAGGCGGAATGCTCAAAGCTGTAATATTCGACTTCGACGGGGTGATTACCGACTCTGAAATTCTGCACTTTCGAGCTTTCAATTCCGTGCTCGGCGAGCACGGCATAGAACTGACGACAAAAGAATATTACAAGAGCTACCTGGGTTTCAGCGATGTCGATTGCTTCAAGCTCCTGATCCAAGAGGGTCGCCTGGATGTCAGAGAAGATGAGATTGGCGGCCTTGTCCGGCGTAAAGGCCGTTTCTATGAAGAGCTGTCCCGGAACGAGGGGCGGCTCATAGAGGGGGTTCGCGATTTTCTCGACATGCTGGCCGGGCACGATATTCCGATGGCGATATGCTCCGGCGCCCTGCTGCCTGAGATTGAGACGATCCTCGAAGGCGCCGGATTGCGAGGACATTTTACGGCGATAGTTTCAGCCGAGCATGTCACGAAAGGCAAGCCTGACCCGGAGGGCTTTCTGCTGGCGCTTGACAGGCTGAACGCCGGGCGGAGCAAACCGATACTGAGCAAGGAATGCGCAGCAATAGAAGATGCGAACTGGGGCCTGCAGGCAGCGACAAAAGCGGGCATGCACACGGTAGGGGTGACTAATTCTTACGATGCAGAGACCCTTGCCCCCGCCGAGAAGATCGTAGATAGCCTGAAAGAGTTGAGTCTGGCTGACTTGCAGGCTCTCTGCCGATGAACCTCGGATCGATTGCCGCAACAGTAATCGGAAAAGATTTTTAATCGGTGCGCACGAAGGCCGGCGCTTCCGCAGTTGCATTTGATGAAAAACAGCCGGCTCGACTTTTCTTGAAACGAGGCCTACTTGATTCGCAGCGCGCCCGGGCCTACGAGTTCCGCTTCCACTTTACCCGTCTTCAGGTCATATACGATTTCGTCTGCGAGAGCCCCGTTGAACTGACAGGGGAAAGACTCGCTTCCCGTGATTTTCATCACCTGTTTCGCATGGTCGTAGAATAACGTGCCTCCGATGAATTCATTGTCCTTGGCCTGATAGGTTACGCCGCCGGAAGCTACGAGCGTCGAGAGCTCGGTCCTGCCGAGCGCAGTCTTAATCAGACTTGCTTCGACCTTGTTGGCGGTGACGACGATGTGGTCGGCGAATTCGCCGTTCTCGATCGGGAAGTACTCGACCAGGATAGCACCTTTGTCGCCCGCCTCAGCAATCACTATGTTCTTCTTCTCAGAGTAGGTCAGATAATCGTAGTTCTGTATTATCGCCCAGCAAGGCTTGTTGAGGCTCAGCTTTCCGGGGTCCTTGTTGGGGTCCGGCGGTTCGGTATTTGCAAGCTTGATGACTCCCGGTCCATCGACGCTGAAGAACTGTGCGATCGGGTCATAGTCGAATTTGCGGCATATCAATTCGATTCCGCTGAGCAGGAGTTCGCCGGCGGTTTTCTTCGTTGCCAGTGTTACAACGCCCCCTCTGGCGGAGAGGTGCTGGATACCGATTTCGGATTTCGAAGTAGCTTTGTCATTCGTATCGACGGGCAGGTCCACAGTGATATACTCGGATGAAAGTATGTACTGTTGGAGATAGTTCGGGTCCCGGTCGAGGACTACCGATTTGCAGGCGCCTTCGAAAATGATCTGATTGGCAGACGGGGTGAAGTGGGCCTGTCTCTCCGCCGTGACAGTCGCCGGCAAAGGCTCGGCATTGGGGTCGTTGCTGTCCATAGCAGCTACGTAGAAATCGAGTTTGACGGGGCCAGGCGCAACAACGTCCGGCACCTTAAGAGTTCCCTTAGCGGCCTTCTTCGGCAAGTTGGCGATCAGGCTCGGCGATGACAGCGTAAAGTTGTCGCCTTTGTGCGTATCTTCCTGCTCCATCGAACAGATGCAGTTGCCGTCAAAGATAACCTGGTTTGCATCAGGAAGAAACCTCGCCTGTTTCTGCGCGGTGATTCTTACCGGTATCGGAGGGCTGTTCGCATCCGGGAAATTGGCGTCTGCGGCATTAGAATCCTCGACATAGAATATCAGTTCGACAGGACCGTCAGCAACAACATCGCCGGATAATCTGGACTCGCGCGAGGTCTTGTCGGGAACAGTCACGCTGAATTTTTTTCCCGAGAACGTAACGTCTCTGGGCTGGCTCAAGTCCTGCTGAGGCATAGTCAGCAGGCAGTTGCCTTCGAATACCGCCAGACTCGAAGCCTTGAAGAATTTGACTCCTATATCCGCTTTAACTGTCACCGGCACGCTGGTTTCGTTTGGGTCCAGCGCGGTCATATCGCCGGTGTGGAAGACCAATTCGGACGGTCCATTCGCGTCGGCATCCTCGGTGACGGCATTGTAAGCGATTCTTTGCGTAACGAAGGTTGACCGCCCGTTGGGATCGTCAAAGGCGCCCGGTCTGTCGTCGGATACGTTCGAGATTCCGGTATCGATCTCAAAGAAATCCTCAGGCGTTCTTCTCGAATCCATGGGCAGAAGCAGTATGCCATTGTCACATGTAACCGTAATATCCAGCGCCTTGCCGGCGTCGGTCCGGGGAAGGTTTGGCTCGGTTGAGACTTTCGTTTGTATCGGGGCGGCATCGGGAGCCGGTTCGCCGGCGATGGGTTTGTCTATTTCGGTTTTCTGCGCAGGGCTCTCGCTGTCGAGGTCCTGTGTTTTTTCGATTCGGACTACGCCTGCAGTCTTGTCAGGGGCGAGACTGTTTACATCTATTTCGGCAGGCCCCTTCGACCAGATGATATCATTGATGTGGACATCATCTCGCACAAAAACAAGCTCGTCCGGCGTATCGATAAGGACATTCCTGCTGAGAATACACTTGTAGTATTCGGCCTTTGACGGCTTCACCGAATCCGCTGTCGGCGTTTTCTGCGCCTGAGGCGGCGTGACGTCGGCAGAGGGCGCGGTTGACGGCGGGGGCTTGGGCGTATCGACGGCCACCTCCGGTTTTGCACTATTGGGTTCGTCGGCTGTGGACGCAACCTGCCGGTCAGCATCCCCCCCGCCAGCCTTAGAAGCGACCGGCTCCTCGGCGGTCTTTATCCTCAGGTAGTCCAAACGATTCAAACGCAGATAATCGAGGCGGTCGGTCCAGTCGTTGTAAACGAACTTCAGGCCCCTGCCGGTCATCTGAACATCCTCGGAAACCAATTTGACCGGACCCGGTGTCGAAAACTCGGATTTGTCGCTGAGGAAAATAAGGCTGTCCAGGTAAATCGTGGTGTGCTTGTAGTCGTTGGCATCGACAGGTATGACCTCGATAACAACGTTCCCCACAAAAGTCGCATCCTTTGGGGTCGAACTGCCCACGACTGTTTCGATTTCGGTCGTTCCCTTATCGGCGTGTACTCTTACCTCCAGTTTGGACTGATACATATTCATCCATGGCTTTTCGACCTCCCAGACATCGCCCATTGTCCGCACAAGATCGGCGAATCCGAACTCCCTCTCGATTTCCTTTGTTTCTTTATTGCGTGTAACGTATTTCGGTCCTTTGAGAGTTGTAATGGTAGCCGGGCCGATCTTCCCTGCAACCCCGTCACGACCGGTGACGTCCGCGTTCAGAGAATTGGCGTCTCTGCGGGCCTCCAGGACGGGCGCTGCGCCTGACCGCCGATAGAGGACGTATATCCCGACAACCGACGCCAGCGCGAGCATGGCAACAAGGATTTTTCTCAGAAACGACATCGCAGCCTCACCTATTCATCCGACAAGTATCGTTCCATCAGTTCGGACCACTTTCCGGTGCTCTTAAGTATATGCTCTATGACCTCGCGCACGGCGCCTCGGCCTCCGGGGCTGTCCGTGACATAGTCGGCGTTTTTTTTGACTTCATCGACTGCATTTGCGACTGCTACTCCGAATCCGACGTAATTTATCACAGGCAGATCCGGAATGTCGTCACCGATGTAAGCGGCGTTTTCAGGAGTCAGCCCAATCTGTTCGAGCAATTGCTCGAGGGCGGGCAGTTTGTAATGACAATCCTCGATAACGTGCTTGACACCAAGCTGGTCTGCTCGAAGTCTTGTCGGCCCCGACGCCCTGCCGCTGATGATAGCGGTTTCGAGTCCGGCCCTGTGCCAGAGCCTGATTCCGTGCCCGTCGAGTACACTGAAGGATTTTGTCTCCGTCCCGTCGGCGTTCACAATAATGGCACCGTCTGTCAGTACTCCGTCAACGTCCATTACGAGCATCTTGATATCTGCGAAGTTCTGCATATTATCCCACTACTTTAATAGTCAGCGCATCCTGCACGTCGATGAGCCCGACCGGTTTGTCGTCGGCGTCAACCACGGGCAGTTCGTCGATCCTGTACTTATGAAATATGGCAGTGGCCTCGGCCGCAAGTGCATCGAGCCTTATTCTCTTGCATTTCGGCGTCATGACATCTGCGACCCTGCAATCGAACGCCCCCGGTCCTTTCTTCGTCATCAGACGGCGCAAATCCGCATCAGTAACGATTCCAGCCAGAACGCCTCCTGCTTCGACGACCATTACCGCTCCGTGGCGCTTCACATCAGCGGTGGCGGCAAGAAGCTGCCCGATGCTATCATCGACCTTCGCAATTGGAAGTTTCTCTCCGGGCTTGAACATCATCGACTGCTCAACCGTCATCAGTTTTGCTCCCAGCGAGCCGCCTGGATGGAACCGGACGTAATCCTCCACCGTGAAAGCTCTGGCCTTCATAACCGTAAATGCCAGGGCATCTCCGACGGCGAGCATACATGCCGTCGTCACGCTTGGCGCGACACCGAGGGGACACGCTTCATTCATCCGGCCCATACAGAGCACAACGTCGCTGTGTTTTCCGAGTGTCGAATCCTCGTTTCCGGTGATTGCGATCATCCTTATTCCCAGTTCTTTTACCAGGTTTATCAGGCGTGTGATCTCTTCGGTTTCCCCCCCATAGCTCAGGACCAGCACCACATCCTGGTTTCTGAGTCTTCCGAGGTCTCCGTGCACGGCCTCTGCGGGGTGCAGAAAATGGCTTGGCGTTCCGGTAGAGGCCATTGTAGCACTAATCTTTCGTCCGATGATACCGGCCTTTCCGATGCCGCTGACAATGCACGAGCCCTTGGCGCGGTAAATCATGTCAGCAGCTTTTTCAAAAGACCTATCGACAATATGCCTCACGGACGCAATCCCATCGGCCTCTGCTTCGATAACGTTACGTGCATATTCAAGGTCAAATTTCACTTCTCAACTCCAAAGCCTTGCGGTCTTCTCCGGTAAAACAGAGTACAAAACATCGATTGCTGTTTCTCAGAATTTCACAGGAGTCGCTCGCTCATTGTAACAGAGCAGTTCGTGCTGCCCGGCAACGTAATCCGCAACCGAATGAATGTTGATTCTTTTCTCTGCCATCTGCTCAATTGCCAGGATCGCGGCCCTTTTCTGGTTCTGCAGGTAATCGGCGACCTCGGGCGAAACCGAAAGTTCGATTCTCTTGATTTTCTTGTCGGATGCAGAGAGATTGAGCAGGCGAATAATCTCGATGGCGAGCGATTCATGACTCTTGACAAATCCTGTGCCGCCGCAATTCGGGCACGCCAGATAGGTGCTGGACTGAAGCGACGGTCTGATTCTCTGCCTGGTCATTTCGACGACGCCGAACCTGCTGATTCCGAGTATTTTCGATCTTGCACGGTCCGTCTTCACCGCGGCACGGAAGGCCCTTTCGACCTCTTTGCGATGCCTTGAGGCCCGCATATCGATGAAGTCGCAGATTATCAATCCTCCGAGGTCTCTGAGGCGAAGCTGCCTGGCGATTTCCCTGGCGGCATCGATGTTGCTGTCGTATGCGGTCAACTCAGCATCTTTCTGCTTTCGAGCCCGCCCACTGTTGACATCGATTGCAACGAGGGCTTCGGTCTGTTCGATAACGATCGAGCCGCCGCCTTTGAGCTCCACGCGCCTGGTTTGTATCTTTTCGATCTCCTGCTCGATCTTGTATTTGTGGAACAAAGGCACTTTGTCGTCGTAAAAGCTGACTCTGCGTTTAAGACGCGGGGTTACAATCGAAAGGAAGTCTTTTATCTTCCTGACAACAGGCTCCGAGTCGCAGAGTATCTTTTTCACTTTGCTGTCGAAAACGTCCCGCAAAGCCCTTATCACAAGATCGGACTCCTGATACAGTTCTCCGATTTTGCCGTCGCCGTCGATTCTTTTCTCGATGGCTCGCCAGAGTCTCTGGAGGTATCTCATATCGTTCTGAATATCCCGCTTCGAGCAGCCCTGCCCTGCGGTTCTGATAATGAATCCCTGTCCCTTAGGCGGATTGATCTCATCGAGAATCTGTCGCAGTCTCTTGCGTTCATCTTCATCTTCGATTTTGTGCGAGACCCCCTGCCTTCTCATCCACGGCATCATCACCAGATACTTTCCGGGCAGCGCCAGATATGTGCTCAGCGTAGGGCCTTTTGTTTTCAATCCTTCCTTGGTGACCTGGACGACGATTTCTTTTCCTTTTTTGAGGCAACTTTGAATCGGGGGTCTCTCTCGCAGCGCTTTTCTTCGCCCGATGTTCTCGATGCTCTTTCCTCCACTGCCGGTGAAATATCGCGGATGCAGGTCGCTGACATGCAGGAAGCCGTTTTTCCCGATTCCGAAATCGACAAAGGCCGCCTGTATTCCGGCCTCGATATTGGCGACTTTTCCTTTGTAGATATTGCCGACGTGTGCTCCTACGCCGGCCCTTTCGACGTAAAGCTCTTCAAGCACTCCGTCTTCGACTACTGCGACTCTACACTCCTCAGACTCCGCTACGTTTACAAGCATTTCTCTTGCCATTTTTTCCTCGTCCCTAAATTTGTTGTTTGTTTTTCACCTTCTGATTTTGGAATCAACCCTGTCGCCATTTGACAGAGGTTCGTTTTACGGGGCCCTCGAGCCATTCTGGTTTCAGCCCCAGCAATTCCAAAATCTCCTCTGTACGTATCGAGCCGGCCGAGGTTATTCGGCATTCGACAGATACACCTCTGTCGCCTGTCTCAACCGACTTCACGAAGCGTCGCACATCCAATTCTTTGGCGGGCGAACCCTTGCTTCCTGCACGCCGGACTACTACAGTCTCGGCATTAAGCAGGTCTCTGATTCTATTCTCCAATTCATCCGTGCGGTACTGCCGGGCGATAGTCAAACAGTATGAAGCACAATCGGCTTGCGGCGTTTTGCCGCCTCGCACCGTTCCGACCGAGCTGATCGTGCAGCCTTCGGTAAGCTCGGCCGAGAGCGAAGCCTCGATCTTCGATTCCAGTTCGCACAATGCGGCATCGTCACCTTCGAACTCGACCACGAAGGCGAACAACTCGCCGTCGGCCTCGACGCCTACGCTTCGAGGCAACGGCAGCGACATCCGCGGACGCGGGTTGAATCCCTGGGTATGCGCAACGTTAAGCCCGGCCCTGACAGAAGCCCGTTGAAACATCTTCATCGTTTCAGCGTGCGAGAGAAACCTCAGATTTCCCCTAATCCTGAACTCAACCAAAACCAAAATAGCATCGTTTGTAGCTTTTATCAGCCTGTTTCCCTATTCCCGACCCTGAGATGGAGCCTTTCCGACGAATTATCGCCCGGGAACCAAAAATCCTTATACTCCAGCATTATCCCCATCTTCACGGCAAAGACAAGCATTTTCTATATAAAGAAGCCTTAATCGTTGATTCCAGTTCGCCGTCCGCCCGGATGCAGCGGCATCCGCAGATGCGTATTGAATCCCCCGGTACAAGAGCACGCCTGCCAAAAATATGTAGATTCGGTCTATAGAAAGGCTGTTTCGAGAGATTTGGCCTTTGGCTACCTGCTTTGGGCAACAAACTCGATTGCTCCGGCGTCAACCGCAGCGCCATCCACGCGATTGTTCTGAAGAAAATCCCTGGAAGTAATTCCCTCGTTCAATCCGGCGTCACACGCCGGGGACCCCGCTTTCAGGCGAAGATCGAATTTGCCATAGTTAACGAAGAAATCCTCATATTCTGTAATGACGATGTTGTGGTCCATTTGTCCGACATCGGCCTTCGAAGGGAACGCCTTAGCGAGGTTGTTCCTGATAAGATTGCCCCTGCTCTCGGCGCCGTTTTTGTGCTTGCCGATCAGTATCCAGGGCGGGCCGGGGCTCTTCTCGTTTATGTCAACCACGGTGTTATTGATTATCTTACAGTTCCTCGCGCCGCCGAGAGTAATGCCATGCCAGTGATCGACAATCACAATATTGTTGGCGATCACCCAATTTTCATAGAAACCGTCGAAGCAGCCTATACCCTGCAAAGTTCCTTTGTACTTCTGGGCGGGATCGGAATAATTGATGATGATGTTGCCTTCTATGATAACATCCTTGACCACCCCGGTCCCCACCCCTGCTTCGCCGACGCTCCACGATTGAATTCCGTCGTCATGGTTGTCATCTACATCATAGCAATTCTTAATGATATTGCGACGACACAGGCAATGATTACCGAGCGTTCGTATGCCGTCTCCGGAGAAATTCTCAATAATATTATCCTCGACGACACTATGCTCACCGACGATTGATATTCCATGATCCACATTGAGCAGGTGATTGTTCGCAATACGCACTCGCGTCCCTTCGGTAATGATTCCGAAACATGATTTCTTCACCCAGTCCTCGGCCGACCAGGCGGACGAATCCTTCACGGAGAAGATCACGCACTTTTCGAGTGCGATATCGCCGGCCTGGTCTGAAATCTCCACCAGGATAAGATACTCGCGCTCTGTGGGATTTTCCGGGCCCACTCTTATTCCTTCAAAACGCCAGAATCGTGCCCTGCCGATTTTGATTCGGCTTACCACAGGGCTTTCCCCCTGTAATGCCTTTATCGTGACGTACTGAGCATTCTCCCCGTCGAGCACAATTGCTCCGTGATGGCCGCTCTTGAGAAAAATCGTGTCCCCTCCCTCGAAGAGTTTTTTGCGGGAGAGTACCTGCTCCAGTGTTCTCCATGGGCGTTCGAGTGTGCCGGGATTGTCGGGATCACCATTCACCGGGTCAACGTAATAGGAGCTCGCCCACAAAACGCCCGGCAAAACCAGACAAAGAACTGAGGATTGAATGAATTTACACATGTTGCTGCATACCTCCTGTCCTTAAGCTGCCGCGGTTTTTCCCATACTTCCGAGGCGTTTACTTGATTCGAGCATTTTCAGCAATTATAGCGTTTTTCCAACAAGAACCGGCTTATCAGCATATCAAAGACGTTCGCCGGTTGATTTGTTCCAGCGAACGGTTCGCGTAGTCAGGCGGTGTTTTCCGTGGCAGTCGGTGCAGACGGCCGGGGCCGAGGCGGGCTTATCGGTTCTTTTCTTTCTCATGGATTCGAGCTTTTCGTCGGATATCTCGTGGGCGTGGTGACACTCCGTGCAGAGAGCGACGACGGTATCTGCGCCGAACATCCTGTCGGGCGGGGTCTGGTGGTTCTCGTCGTTGCGATGCAGATATGACTTGCCGTGACATTTGGTACATCCGACGTCCTTTCGAGCGTGGATACTAACGAGGGGTTCTTCCGTATAGTTGGCATGGCAGACGAAGCAGGCGGCGTTTTCGACCGCCGCGGCGGTGTTGCCGGTCGTCGCGGACAATTCGGGTTCATCCAGAAGCAAAGGGGCGTCTTTGTCTATGATCAGCGGGGACAAATCATCGGTATTGTCGTCGGCGCCCCGGCGACAGCAGGGCTGTAAGGCAAAAACGAAAACAACAGAAGCGAGCAGCAAGGCGTTGCGGTATCGATTCATAGTCATTTATAAAGCGGTCCTTATCCTTAAAAGCAGGGTGAAGATTGACTCGTGCCGGGGCCTGATGCCCCCACAGGCGTCACTTTGCGCGGCGAGACGACCGGCGGAAGTGCGCATCCTTATATTCTATACGTATTCCCAGTTTTTCAGCCACTGGTAGTTCTGCGGGAGTTTCGCCCAGGCTCGCTCCATCGCATGATCGAGGTCCGCCTTCTCTCTAAGGTCGAGGGTCCGCCTTTCCTTCACTGCCAGGGCTACATTATCGACCTGCTGCTTTGTAATGACCCCTGCCATTGGCGCACTGATTGCCTTGTTGCAGAGTATGTATCTTATGGCGAGGCGGGCGATTCTGTTGTCCTCTTCAAAATGCGGGCTCTGGGGGGTGCTGTCGCCTTTGAATATCGTGTTGCTGGCGAAGGGTTTTATTCCAAACCACCCGACGTTGTGTCTTTTCAGCGTCGCCCACAGTCCGGATTCATCTGTTACGACCCTTGTCTTGGCGGTGTACGGAGTGAGAACGACTTCCATCTGGTCGGGATACTGTTCGATAATCTTTTTCAGGTGCGGGCGGTCGTGTGAAGAAACTCCGATGTATCGCGCTCGTCCGGTTTTTTTCGCCCACTCCAGAGCCTTGACGGCTTCCTCGATCTCGCCCTCGGTATGGCGGCTGCTCTCTGTGAGCAGGCTGATGCGCCAGAGGTCGATGTAGTCGAGCCCGGCTTCTTTCATTCCCGCATCAAGCCCTTCTTTGAGCTTGTCTGCAGGCCTCCACTCTTCGAATCGACTCTCCCAGATATGCCATGAATAGCCGAAATACATTTTGTCCCGCCGGCCTTTTAGCGCCTTGGCATATGCAAGAATCTCTTCCCTGCAGCAGGCATCGACATAGTTTATGCCTCTCTTGATGCACTGTGTCACGATGTCGTGGCGGTTTTTCTGGAAGTCCTTGCGATCGATCTTTTCGGTCATCCATCCTTCGGGCTCTTCTCCGCCGATGACGTTCACGACCCTTTTCCAGTGGCCGCCGAGGCAAACGGCCGAGACTATCATGTCGGTCCTGCCGCAACGGCGGTATTCCATATCCGGATTGTAGTTCAGGATGTCACTGGTCTTAATCTTTTTCTTGGTTGCTGCGGCGGCATTTTTTGCGGTGGAAAGACCTGTGCCGACCACAGCAGCGGCGACAACACTGTCACGAATGAATTCTCGCCGGGTTCGGTTATCAGCCATCTTAGCTGTCTCCTTTTCCATGCTTTTTATTAACGAATCTTCGGTTCTACCGCCAGGGCGTGACCGGCGGCGCAAAAGAGTCCGGTAATGCTAGCACAAATCCGGCGAGAATTCAAGCAAAAAGTTGCTTCAATGATTGGTTGCGAGCCAATATGCGGCTATTATTCTGAGGTCTGCAGCGTTAATTCGCCCTTCTGCGGGATTTATCATGTCACAAAGCGGATCGTATTCGGGGTCGCCGGCTATTGCGGGCCAGGCTGATGCAAATACGGCGAAGTCTTGGAAGTTAATAAGCCCATCGGCATAGAGGTCGGCGAGGGCCCAATAGACATTGGTTGTTGCGACGACCGTTCCCCGTATCCATGCGGTGCCGAGCACTTCGTCACCATCTTCGAGTGGATATTCTATTTCGAAATCGATCTGCATTGTGATTTCGGGCCAGTCCTGCCAGACCAGGCCCACTAGGTCGCTCGGGAAGGGATCGGCTGTCGAGAGGTCTTCTTCGCCCACTCCGATTACGGGCATATCGTAGGCGAAGATTCCTCGTGCGGAGAGAAGGTTGTCAGGCTGGTAGAAGCTGTCGTCGTCCTCGATGAATGCTACCGGACCGGGGGCATTCATGTCCACTCCGATATCTGTTCCGGTTGCCGTACCATGGACAATAACGTAGAACCAGAAGCTCAAGTCAATCTGTTCGGTCAAGTCGATACTGAGATCTTCGATGCGTGTTGTTTCGAAGGGGCTCTGGCCCGGATTGAGCTTCGCTTTTATCCATCCGGTAGCTGGTGACTGGTCGCTATCTGTCTGGCCCATTACGGTTGCGGATACTTCTATGTTACTCCTTGCGGGATCGACTATGAATGTATAGGGGTATCCGGGTATTGGTCTCAAGATTCCGACGTCGGCGGGAGTATTTCCCGGCTCGGGGGCATTTGTGACGGTTGTCTCGCTTGCAAAGGCAGACGACACTATTATCGCAAGCAGTACCGGCATAGTCAGGCCAAGATGGTTACAGATTTGCGAAGAGTACTTCACACCGCTACTCCTTTCCGACACCTTGCGAAAGCGGCATCTAACATTCTATTTTACACTCTCGGGGGGTTCAAAAGCAAGTGAAAAGACCGATTGCGAACCTGGAAAATCGGCGGAAAAACGGGTTCTTCCGGCTGGCGATTCCCGGGGCTGGGGCGTTTTCGCTTGCCGACGATGCCGAAGGAAAGGAATTCGGCTTAATTCAGGCATGTCCCGGCTATGCCATTTAAGGCCGGACAGCCGCACCCTGCTATGCGTTGGTTGGAGTAGTTTTTAAGGGTCATCAGCCTTGGATTCGGGGAACCTGGAGAGTATTATGTTTTTTTGCGCTTACTTTTTCCGGTTGAATCAGACTATATAGCAGTGAGTGAAATGCTAACTTATTGGGCATTGTAAAGTGACCGGTGAATTGCAGAAAGAATTGGTTAAGGCGGCTTTGGGCGGAGATATCGAGAGCTTCGGCGAACTCTGCAAGCGATACTACTCATCCATGGTTGCGGTGGCTTACTCCGTCGTTGCGGACCACCAATTAGCTGAAGACGCGGCTCAAGAGGCATTCGCCAAGGCCCTTGTGAATCTGCGGAAGCTGAAGAAACCGGGGCGATTCGCGAGCTGGCTTGGGCAAATATGCCGGAATACGGCGGTTGATATGATTCGGGCGAAGGCTCACGAAGTGCCGACGCAGGATATTGCCGAACTGCCTGAAATCGCAGCGGAGGAAATCGATACCGAGGCGGTTCGTCAGGCTATCGCGGAACTGCCGAGGGCCGAGAGAGAAATAATAGTGCTTCGATACTACAACCGACTTTCTTACGAGCAGACGGCGGATGTAATCGGTATCTCGAAGGCCGCGGTCAACGGACGGTTGACACGAGCGAAACGGAGACTCGCAGAATCCCTCAGAAGTAAGGGTATTTGGGAGGACCGACAATGAAACCGGAAGAACAAGACAAGAAACTGGACAAGCTTATCTCGGCATCCATCGAACAGCCGGAATTGGATTTCGATTTCGAGCGGTGGAAAGAGGAGTATACTGACGTGATTGAGGCTTACGAGAAACAGACTGCGGAGAAACCACAAACGAGAAGCGTCTTCCGATTGATTCGGGGGGGCGGGCTTTTGCGATTTGCAGCGGCGGCGATTATCGTAATCGGCGTGTTTCTGGCAGCACAGTACATGACCGAAGGGCTGACAACAATAGCGTGGGCGGATGTTGCCGAGCGGTTTCGTTCGATCCCGTTCTTTAATGCAACAATATATATCAAGGAAGACGTTACGAGTGAGCCGAAGCAAGTCGAGCTTTGGATGAGCCGGGACGGCAAAACGCGGCTGCGGACGGGGACGCAGGTCATCTTCGGAAGACAAGGCAAGGTAATAAAGGCATTCGACATTAAGAACAAATCACAGGTGGATGCGGACGAACACGCAGATTTCCTCCTGCAAAAACTCGGCTCGGCAAAAGAGTTTTCGCTGGATTCGGTTATCAAGGTCGTATTCAGGGGCAAGATGGAGGATGTGACACCCCTGATCAATCCGGATGCGGTGATCTCCGAGGACATGGTAGTATTCGATATTCAATCTACCGTCAGCCCGGAGTGGCTTCGGATTTGGGCGCTGCGTGAGAGCAGGCTGCCTGTTCGGATTAAGGTGTGGGACCCGCGCAGCGGTGACGGGACGGACGTGGTCTTTTCATATTCTACCGCACAGGCCGATGAATTCTTCGATCCGAACGTTTTTGAGACCCTGTTGTTCAGCCGGCGGGCAAGCAGCAGGGTTAATCTGGCGTATGCGTACCTGAAGGATCCCGGCGGCAGGCAGATTACCCCTGAGGATATGTTCGCCGAATCAGGTTTTCACATGCCTGAGATCGCGCAGGCCGGGATAACGCCGCAAGGGGCGGTATGGGTCATCGCAGAGAAGGGGCAGAACCGCAGCCCCGAAGGAAGGTCGTTCTACGGTTTTGCCGAGATAACCGATGACCTTGGACGCGAATACGTAAGGGTGTATTCCTCTCACGAGACAATGTCGGACCAGAGCAAGGATGTATTTGTCCCTCTGGGTTACCCCTTCGATACGAATGTGCCGGGCAAGATAACGCTAAGCTGCAAAATGGATGAATATAACGCTCGCGAGCGCGATCCGCTGATCGGAACAATCGAACTTAACGAATGGGAACAAGGCAAGATGTGGCCTGAGGGCACAATCGACTCTTCGGCTCATGGATTGGCGACGACGCTGGCCTGGCGGCACGCGAACGCGGAGCGCTACGAGCAGGCCGAGAGGATACTGGCCGCCATCACTGGCGAGCCAAAAGCGGCCTCGGCAGCGCTTGAGAGGGAGCGGATTCGGCTGCGCATACTCGTGAAACAGAAGAAGTATGAGGAGGCTGTTACGCTCGGTGCAGGGCTTATGCCGGCGATGGAGGAGAATTACCGGCGATGGAAGGGCCATGCGCCGCAAGCTTCGGACTTCACGGATTATGTTTTGGCGCTGGCGTGCACGAAGCGAGTGGGAGAAGCTGAAAAGGTATGGAGCAGGCTCAAGACTATTGAGCCGGAGATTCCGGACAGGCTGAATGAGAGGGCCAGACGGCGTATCGCGGAAAACACGACGCAGGGCTTCGAGTATGCAGCGAGACTGATCGTCGGGCAACTTTCGTATGAGGCCCGTCTGACTGTGGAGCAGATCAACGAAATTCTCGACATCGACATTAAGAACAATGAGGCATTCAGGCATTACACATATTGGGATTGGAATCCGGCATACGACAAGCCCGAATTCAAGAATTGGCAGCATCGGCTGAGTGAGCTGGCGGAATACTACAAGGCACATCCTCTCCCGGAGAAGATGGAGATTCTCAAGCGTGACAAGGACCTGGAATTTGCAGCTCGTTTTACGAGGATGCCGGGGATTGATACGCATTTTGCCGAGCCGCTGCGGCGCAAGTTTCGAGAATACGCATATTTTTACAGGTATCCCGAGTCTGCCGGGCGGCTGCGAATGGAAGACGGCCTTGCCGAGATGGAATTGCAGCACGATCTCATATATAGGGTCGGAACCGAACAACCGGAGAAAATTGCATTTACACTGGATTACTTCGGGATGGAGGTTGTCGAGGTGAACGAGCCCAGAGAGGTGTGGATAGCAAAATACGACGGGAGGAAGTTGAAGGACTACAAGGACGTCAAGGCGACGGGGAAGGCTACGGCGATGTCGAGCGGCGGATTCGATTTGGAATATCTTTTCCGCAGCTTAATGGACCAGCAGAACCGCGATTTGAAGGCCCGGGGACCGGTTATCATCGACGAAACGGGCGTGAGAGAAAAAGTCTCGCTGGAGTGCCCGAGCTTCGAAGGCCCCGAAGGCCTCGAAACCGCGCGGAAGTGGTTCGGCGAGGAGATAGGGATTACTTTCGAAGAACAGACGCGGACGATAACAACATACGTTATTCGGAAGAAGCAGTGAGACCGGGCTGTTGGGGGATTGGAGAAATCCGTTGCGGAGGCAGCGGCGAAAACCTTAAGATATGGGTGAACCATTTTCATCTATCTTAAGGAACGCAGGACATGAAGAAGCTCACATCTACCTTCCTTTCCGTGATTCTTCCGGTGCTGATTGGCGCCGACCGGGCCCTGACGGTTGAGTTTTCAGGCGAATTGTGGAAGTGGCACAACGTTACGATTACTCTGGACGGTCCTCAGAGCGGGGAGGATGCGGAGGTTAATCCGTTTCTCGACTATCGCCTGAATGTGACTTTCTCGAAAGGGGATAAGCGTTATGTCGTGGCCGGGTACTACGCTGCGGACGGAACGGCCTGGCAGACCGGAGCGACGAGCGGGAATAAGTGGCGGGTTCATTTCGCGCCTGATGATGAAGGCAAATGGTCGTATGAGGTCTCATTTCGCAAGGGTAAGGATATTGCGCTAAGCAGCGATCCCGAAGCCGGCTCGGCGGCAGGCCCCGACGGGACGAAAGGCGGCTTTGAGATCGGGCCTACAAACAAGAGCGGACGGGACCATCGGGGCAAAGGCATGCTGCGATATGTGGGAAAGCGGTATCTTCAGTTCGCCGAGACGGGGCAGTGGTTTCTAAAGGGCGGCGCGGACAGCCCGGAAAATTTTCTGGCTTACGCGGATTTCGACGGGACATATGATACGGCCAAGCTCGAACGCAAGGGGGAAGCGGCGGGCGATAAGTTCATCCACGAATACCAGCCGCATATCAAGGATTTCAAGGCGGGCGATCCGACGTGGAAGAACGGCAAGGGCAAGGGAATAATCGGGGCACTGAACTACCTGGCATCGAAGGGAATGAACAGTGTCTATTTCATTCCTTACAATATCGACGGCGGCGACGGCAAAGACGTCTGGCCCTGGACGAATCCCAAGGAGCGATACCGGTTTGACTGCAGCAAGCTGGACCAGTGGGAAATTGTCTTCTCCCACATGGATAAGCTGGGGCTTATGATGCATATTATCACACAGGAAACGGAAAACGACCAGGGCCTTGACAGCGGGGAACTCGGCAGGCAACGAAAGCTGTATTACCGCGAGTTGATAGCGAGATTCGGACACCATTTGGCGCTGGTCTGGAATCTCGGCGAGGAGAACACCAATACGACGACGCAGCAGAAGGCCTTCTGCCGATACATCAAGGACTTAGACCCTTACGATCATCCGATTGTGTGCCATACTTTTCCCGGCAAGTACGATGAGGTTTACAGGCCGTTGCTGAAGTATGAGTATTTTGAAGGGCCATCGCTTCAGACGAACGATACCCATAATCAGACTGTCAAATGGCTCGACGAATCCGCCAAGACCGGGCGGGTGTGGTTCGTCTCGCTGGACGAGATCGGGCCTGCGGATACGGGCGTTAAACCCGATAAGGACGATTATTGGCACGATGAAGTCAGGCATAAACACCTCTGGGGGCATTTGATGGGCGGCGGAGCGGGGGTGGAGTGGTATTTCGGTTACAAATTCGCTCACAATGACCTGAATTGCGAGGATTGGCGCAGCCGAGAGCATATGTGGGATATGACCCGATACGCGCTGGAATTCTTCCGGGAGCGATTGCCTTTCTGGGAGATGATGCACAATGACGCGCTGACCAGCGTCAAAGACGATTATTGCTTTGCCAAAATAGGGGAGGTTTATGTGATATATCTGCCTAAGGGCGGCACAACGGAGCTTGATCTGGGGGAAAAATCGGCGTCTTACGCGGTTCAATGGTTCAACCCTCGCACCGGCGGGGCTCTGCGGACGGGGTCTGTGCGGACGGTGACAGGCCCGGGTCGGGTCGTCGTCGGGCAGGCGCCTGATGACGAGGATAAGGACTGGGTTGTGCTGGTCAAATCTGCTTTGAAAAGACTTTAGGCGGTCATCTTAGGGCATTTTTGAGCGAAAAAGAAGGGGTTTACGACCAAAAGCAGCGTTTTGAGCCAGAAACTGACCGCCAAAAAGGCTCAGGATGGCAAGGGAAAGATCGATAAGACTGAGCCCCAAACCGCCAGAATCCTGTGGAGAGGTCTAAAAAAGGGTTGCAAATGCGTCGCCCGAGCATATAATGCGTTGTTTGGCGAAATTTAGACGTAATGAAATAAGCAGTATAGTACATACGGGAGACGTTCCTATGGAACCAACTACACAGCCGGAAACCAATTTATTCGGCGATGAATTGCCCTCGATTGATGATATTAAGTCGCTCTCACTGAGTGTCCGCTCAAGCGAAGCTAATATGCTGGCGTTCGGGGAAAAGGTAGATGAGCAGATGTCCACGAATTCGGCCAAGACCCATGCAGCCGTTGGGATCGGGCTATATATTCTGGGCAGATATGACGAGGCCATCGAACGACTTAATAAGGCCGCTGACTGTAAAGAGAAATCCATATATCTCGGGCTGTCGCTCCGTCGCAGAAAGAGATTCGCCGAGGCCGTCGATCAATTCGACGCGAGCCTCAAGCAAGGCGCGGATGTTGTCAGCACAAGTATCGAGAAGGCGGCCACCTACCGGATCGCGGGAGAGTATGAGAAGGCCGGCAAGGAACTCAAGAGTTGTTCCAATTTTCAGGGCGTGCGTGCCGATTACCACTTCCAGTTGGGGCGTTTGCACGAGGTTCAGGGGGATTATAATGAGGCCGTGGCAAACTATCAGGCTGCCCTGGAACTATCCGGCGATCACCACGAGGCGCTGTTCCATTTGGCTTATCGGTGTGATCTTTCAGGCGATGAAGATGCTGCAATCGACTATTACCAGCAGGTTAGTTCGGTATCTCCGGTCTATGTAAGCGCTTTGCTGAACCTTGTAGTGTTGTACGAAGACAGAGAGCAATTCGAGAAGGCTTCGCAGTGTGTCGATCTGGTTCTTGAATCTCATCCGAATCATAGGCGTGCTATTCTTTTCAAGAAGGACATCGAGAGCTCCAAAACGATGTTCTACGACGAGGAAAAAGAGAAGAAGAAAAGCCGGAAGAACCAGATTCTCGAGACCCCATTGTCTGACTTCGAGCTTTCCGTTCGCAGCCGCAACTGCCTCAAAAAGATGCGTCTGGAGACTCTCGGAGACCTCCTGAACATCACCGAGGCAGAGTTGCTTTCCTACAAGAATTTCGGTGAGACTTCTTTGCGTGAGATCAAAGTGATTCTCGAGTCCAAGAACCTGCGACTCGGCATGGCGCTCGATGAGAAGGCTTTCGGTGCGTCCGACGGCGCCGAAGGAATCGACAGTTCAGAAGAAGACGAGGGCTTCCTGAGTAAGCCCGTCGAAGATCTTCAGTTATCGGTTCGAGCGAAGAAATGCATCGAGAAGCTGGATATTCATTCGGTCGGGGAGCTGACTCGCAAAACGGAAGCGGAGCTGCTTGGCTGCAAGAACTTCGGGGTAACAAGCCTGAACGAAATCAAAAAGGCGCTTAGCAACCTCGGTTTGTCTCTGCGAAACCTCGATTAACCGCTTGTGTGTGATGGTTTTGCCCGTTGCCAACAGTCAATCGCGACCACGAATCGCCGCCTTTTCCCGCTCTGTACAGCCTTGGGGATTAGTCTGGAGGACAGGCATCCTGCTACTTGCTGTCACGATTTCAGGAGGATGTAAGAGGCGAGTTGCCGGGGAGAGAATCGGGAGGATTACGGGTTCGTCTCAGCCTTTGGTCCGCGTCCTGCTATTGAAGGATGCGGTATCGTGCAGGCTGGATTCAGCGGGCGGTTTCGAGGCAGTTTCGAATGATACGTCTAACGAGACGCCGGCGGAGAAGAGGCTGCCCGCGGAGGACAGGGTCTCTATTGAGATTTCCGGGGGCATTGTGACCATCGGAGGCGAGCAGTTTGCCGGCGATGAAATAGACATTCGAAGCGTTGCATCGCCGGTTTTCAAGCTCAACGGACAGAAGTATCGCGGCGCGCTGAAGGTCATAGTCGGCATCGATGGCGAATCCTTTGACGTAGTCAATCATGTTGACCTGGAATCCTATCTGGCCGGCGTTGTAGGTGCGGAAATGCCGGACTACTGGGAGCCGGAGGCGCTGAAGGCACAGACAATCGCAGCGAGGACTTACTGCCTATACATAAAGCAGCGATTTGGTTCGGGTCGGTCATGGGACATGCGGAAGACCCAGGCACATCAGGTTTATCGAGGCGTCACAGCCGAATCGCCTCCGATATGGAGGGCGGTTACTCAAACCAGGGGCACAGTTCTGGTTTGTCGCAGCGGCGACGAAAAGGAAGTCATCTTCCCTGCCTACTACAGCTCGGCCTGCGGCGGACACACGGAGGATTCGAGGCACGTTTTCGGCGATTCGTCATACGATTCCCTGGCGGGGGTGCAATGCGATTACTGCGCGAGTGTAGCCAGGCCAAGATATTACTTCTGGCCCATCGTGAAATTCGACTGCGCGACAGTCAGCGAAAGACTTCATCAGCGGTATCCGACCCTGGACGCACTCGGCGAAATCACGGATATTAAAGCGGTCGAGCAAAGCGACTACGGGACGTATCGGCGGCTCACAAAGATTAAACTGACCGGCTCGACGGGCAAGTCGGATTTTGTAAGGGCCGAAGATCTTCGGCTAAGCATAGACCCGAGCGGGCGAGCCCTCAAGAGCACCATTTGTGAGATACGCAAATCCGGGCACAGTTGGGTATTCTCTTACGGCAGAGGCTTCGGGCACGGGGTTGGGTTGTGCCAGTGCGGCGCGCAGGCGATGGCAAGAGAGGGTTTCATCGCCGGGCATATTCTCGCTTACTACTACCCGAATTCACGGAGTATCAAGGCATATTGACTATGAGCGATTATCGTATTCTCAAGACAGATCCGAATTCGCAGGCGAGGCTTGGGCGGCTCGAGACCAGCCATGGTGAGATTGCGACTCCGGCTTTTATGCCGGTTGGGACAGGCGGAACGGTTAAGGGGCTGACGCCGCAACAACTTCGAGCGGCAGGTGCGGATGTTCTCCTTGCAAACACGTATCATCTGATGCTGCGACCCGGAGTTGAGGTTGTCGAGGCTCTCGGGGGACTCCATCGCCTGATGAGCTGGGAGGGGCCAATATTGACCGATAGCGGCGGATACCAGGTTTTTTCACTGAGTCAACTGGTTACGATTAACGATTCCGGGGTGGAATTCGCCAGCCACGTTGACGGCTCGCGAATATGGCTTGATGCAGAAAAGGCCACGGACATACAAAACAGGCTCGGCTCCGATATAGCTATGTGCCTGGACCAATGCACATCGTTCGGCGTGGAAGCTGAGGAGCTTAAAAGTGCCGTGGACAGAACGATTCGCTGGGCCAAGCGTTGCAAACAGGCCCACTCGAACCCTAATCAGCATCTTTTTGCGGTAGTACAGGGCGGTGTTGACGCCGAGATGCGGAGTTACTGTGCCAAAAAGCTGGTGGAACTCGACTTCGATGGTTACGCTCTTGGCGGTCTGGGCATTGGCGAAGGACATGAGAAGATGACAGCAACAGTGCGCCAGAGTACGGCATTGCTGCCTGAAGAGAGACCCCGTTATCTCATGGGCGTCGGCACACCGACCGATATTATCGCTGCTGTCGGGGCTGGAATCGACATGTTCGACTGCGTGCTGCCGACACGTAACGGCAGAAACGCTTTCGCGTTCACGAGGAACGGTCCGCTTCGGCTCAGGAACAGCGTGCATATCGATTCGACCGAGCCTGTTGAGCAGGGGTGCGACTGCTACTGCTGCCGGCACTTCAGCCGGGGCGCAATACGGCATTTCTTCAATACGGCGGAGATGCTGGGGCCTATCCTGCTGTCAATCCACAATGTTCGGTTCTACCAGCGTCTTATGGCGACTATCCGCGAAAAAATAGGCTCCGGCGAGTTTTACGGCTGGGCAAGTGAGGAATTAGAAAATCATTATTGATTATTGTTTGCCGATGATTTAACATTCCGGGATTGTGTTTTTCATGACCTGATATGAAGGGAAAGCAAGAATGGATTACTATTTGATATTGGCAGCAGGAGAAAGCGGCATAGCTTCCGAGCCCGTAGGCGCCGACGGCACATCCTCGACAATTGTCCCGGATAAGCAGGCGGATCCCAACGGCACGGCCGTGGCAAAAAAGAAGCCGTTCGGCGGCATGCAGATTGTCTTCCTCGCCTTGATGTTGGTGATGATGTACATGATCCTTTTCCGCGGGCCGCGGAAGAAACAGCAGCAGCATAAACAGATGGTCCGGGAATTGTCAAAGAACGACAAGGTGCGTACAATCGGCGGCATTATCGGAACGGTAGTGGATATAAAGGGAGATGAAGTTATTCTGAAGATTGACGAGTCCAACAACACCAAAATGAGGGTATCTGCTTCAGCGATAGGAAGGAATATGTCGAAAGAAGGTGGTCCGCAGTAGTTGTTTTGGGACGTGGCTTTCGCCGTCGAAGCAGTATCGAACCTGTATTTCCGACGTATCGATGAGGCGCCGTCGCGCGGTGTTGCTGAACAGTATTTACTAATCGCATAATCAGGAATGAGTTATGTACAAGAATTTATCCTGGAAGATCGTAGTAATTGTAACCCTGTCAGTTCTTGCGGTTTTGGGTCTTTATCCTCCGAGCCAGAAGTTGAAACCCGGTATAGATCTTGCGGGTGGGACGAGCCTCATTTATGAGATAAATACGCAGGGTATGACTGAGAGAGACAAACGAGGTCTGTCCGAACGAATGATCACAGTTCTTCGACGGCGTGTCGATCCATCCAATATTTACAACTTCGTATGGCGTCCTCAGGGCAACACTCGATTCGAGATTCAAATGCCGCTTGCGAACGCCGAGGCCCGCCAGAAGCGTCAGGTTTATGAAAATGCGCGTGAGTCGCTTCTGTCGCTGAATGTTTCACAGGCGGCGGTGATGCGGACTCTCGATATTCCGGAGGCCGAACGCGCGGAGAAGTTTGCCAAGCTCTCTGCGGGCGATCCGAACAAGCTTGCCATTCTGGATGAGCTGGCAAAAGTGTATGACGAGCGGAAGGTCATTCAGGCAAAGCGTGATAGTCTGGAAGCGAAACTCAAGGTTGTCGAGGACAAGATAGCAGATACGAACGGCCTGGAGCCCGCCCTGGTAAAGTTCAAGAGAGCGGACTGGGCAAAACTCGACGGCGAGAAGCTGGCTGATTCGCTCAAGGTTTTCACGGACGTCAACGATCATATCGTTCTCCTGACGGAATATATCGAGGCCTACCGTAGTCGGCAGGATGTTCTTGGGCAAATAACCGACCCGAACGACGGGATCAGCGTCAGGTACGCCAAGGCCCGAAGACAAATCGACCGGCTCAATCTTAGCGAAGACCAACTCGATAAGTGCCTTGATGTGAAATCGGCTGCGGATCGCAAGACGGCTGCAAGCAAACTCAAGGACGAGTTTCAGGACCGCAAGGCCCAGATCGATGCAGTTGTGTCGGCATACAAGGATTACATGCCGTTCCGCGGTCGGCTGGACGACCCGAAAGACCTTCAACGAATGCTGAAGGGCGCCGGCATTCTCGAATTCAGGGTTCTTCCGACAAGCAACAACCCTGAATCAGATGCGGAGTTGTCGGGTTATATTGAGTCGCTGAAAGAGAAAGGGCCGAGATACGCCTCGGATGACAAGTACATGTGGTGTGAGGTAGAGGACGCCGAGGAGTGGCGTGCCGTGGACGAGGATAAGAAACCGAGCGTAACGGCGCAATTCGGAGAGAAAACTTACGTACTTGCGAACAAGAGCAGGGAGGTAATGCTGCATGGCGAGGGCGGCCGGAAGTGGAAACTGGAGAAGGCCAAGCCGGGACAAGATTCTTACGGAGGACGAGCAATCAGTTTCCTGCTTGACGAACAAGGGGGAATGCTGTTTCGCAAACTGACCGGCGATAACATAGGCCGGCCTCTTTGTATTCTTCTTGACGGCATAGCGATTTCGGCTCCGAAGATCGACTCGAAGATAGGCAGACAGGGAATCATCACGGGTACTTACAGCCAAACCGAACAAGACGATATGATCAACAAGCTCAACGCCGGCTCGCTTCCTGCGATGTTGATCGAACAGCCTATTTCGGTTAATACAATCGGGCCGTCGATAGGAGCGGACAACAGAGACCAGGGGATAAAGGCTGGTATAATCGGCCTGGTCGTCGTAATTGCGTGCATGCTTGGCTATTATGTCCTTTCGGGAGCGATTGCAGACGTTGCGCTGCTGCTTAACATCCTTTTTGTTCTCGCGATTATGGCGGGCGTACAGGCTACGTTCACGCTTCCCGGCATTGCGGGCATCATCCTGACGATCGGCATGAGCGTCGATGCCAACGTTCTTATCTTCGAGCGAATACGAGAAGAACAGCAGAAAGGTTCTTCACTGCGTATAGCAATAACTAACGGATACCAACGGGCTTTCAGGACGATTTTAGACGCTAATATCACTACGTTCATTACGGCTGCGATTCTCTATTGGGTGGCGTCGGAGGAGATAAAGGGGTTCGCCATCGTTCTTATGCTCGGCATCGCATCGAGTATGTTCACGGCATTGTTTGTGACGCGGGTCTTGTTCGACCTGCTGCTGTCGCGCAGACTGATCAAGGACAAGCTCTTCATGCTTCGCCTGATCCATAATCCGACGGTAAACTGGATGCGTTTGAGGCCGGTGTTTTTGAGTATTTCTCTTGTTCTGATGGCAGGCGGCATATACGCCTTTGTAAAAGCCACCGACAAGTACGATATTGAGTTTACCGGCGGGACAAGTGTTCAGACAAATTTCAAGGATACTGTGCAGCACACCAGACAAGAGGTCGAAGACAAAATCCGGACATCGCTCGAATCAGTCAACGTTTACAGTATCGGCGAACCGACGGGGCAGGCTGCAAACGGTGAGAACATTTACAGCCAATACAAAATCGACACGGCCCTGACAAATAAGATCACTGTGGGGCTTAGTTTCGCTAATGGGCAGACGCATTCGGTTCCTGATTTGGTGGCTGCTGTCGAGAAGGCGGAGGCGGATCCGAATTACTCTGCAAGCTTGACTAATCTTGCAGTAGTTCAGGATAGTTCGAACTCGTCTAAATTCACGGTCAGTACTAGCCAGATGAATCAGGGCTTTGTCAAAGAGGTGCTTATTTCCGCATTCGGCGAAGAGGCGGTCGGCGAGCCTGAAATCGATGAGACGGTCAACAATTCTGTTTTGGCTACTTTTGCCGAGGAACTCGAAGTCCAGCAGAATCTTCGACCTCGTATCGTATCCGAAGAGAAGATATCGCAGAGTCTGATTGATTCCTACCCCGAACTGGTCGATTTCGTCGGCGGTTTGAAGATCGTATTCGAGGTGGAAAGGCCTACAACTACAGCGGCATTCGAGCAAAGGCTCAGTGCGCTGCAGTTCAAGCTGGACACCGAGCACCTGGTGCGATATGAACATCGGCTTCTCGGCGCAGACATGAATCCGATAACGGATGCAAATACGGCGGTCAGTTCTATAGTATATTTGAGCAGTCCGCTTGACGCCGGGCTTCGCGAGCTCTCTGAAGACGAGTGGGCGGGATTCGTCGGCAATGAGAGGTCGAGAATTCTGGCGGCAGGACAACTTGAGACGTCGCTGCCGCGGGTAAGGCAGTTCGATCCGTCTGTGGGGGCCGAGGCGAAGACACAGGCCATGATAGCCATTCTTCTGTCGCTGTCGGCTATCGTGGCGTATGTCTGGGTGCGATTCGGCAATGTTCGATACGGCATTGCGGCAATCGTTGCCCTTATCCACGACGTGTGTATAACGCTCGGAGCCGTTACTCTTTGCACATACATTGCGGCGACGCCCTTAGGTGAAAAGCTGCTCATAAGCGATTTCAAGATCAATCTTGCTATGAT
The DNA here is from genome assembly GCA_016932835.1 of Sedimentisphaerales bacterium. Lineage (GTDB taxonomy): Bacteria > Planctomycetota > Phycisphaerae > Sedimentisphaerales > Anaerobacaceae > JAFGCD01. Next base: position 16,865 of record JAFGCD010000057.1, on the reverse strand, counting down.
TGCGGCCTTTCTGACGCTTATCGGATATTCTCTGAACGATACGATTGTCGTTTTCGACCGTATTCGTGAGAACCGCGGCAAGGCCAAGACAATCAGCGCTCAGGTTATCACCAACAGCATCAACCAGACAATTTCCAGGACTATTCTGACCTCGTTCACAACCTTCATAGTCGTGTTCATAATGTATATCTTCGGAGGCGAGGGCCTTCGAGGGTTTACGTTTGCGATCGGTTTCGGCATAATCGTTGGGACTTATTCGTCGATTGCGATAGCGGCGCCGATAGTCTTGCTCGGCGTAAAAAATCAGATATCGAAGAAGAAATAGTAATCGCGAGATAGGACGCAGTTAGTTTCCGGCCTTAGTATCAGCCCCGCCGGCGCTGCGGTGATGCAGGCGGAAAACAGCTGCGTGCTGCACGCCAGAGACTCTCGAATGCACAAAGACCTGAAGATGGGATTGATTTCGGGTATGGTCATTGTAGTTGGGGCGGCGTTGTACCTGGGGACACGTCCGTCGTTGAGTTCGAGTCGATTGCGTGGGGGCAGTACTGCGGACACAAGCCAGCAACATAGCGGCCCGGTCAAATTCATATCCAAAGCCGGGCCCAATACGCCAATCGGTGATCGGCCGGAGCCGAATGTATTTGACTGGACCAGATTCGAAGCCGAAGAGAACAGACAATCCGAGAAATACTACATCCTCCGGAAAAATGAGACTCTTTCGGATGTCGCCCGCCATTATTACGGCTCGCCCGGCGACTGGCGAAAGATATACAACGCGAATCGCGATACGATAGTTGATCCTGACAAGGTGCGTCCCGGCACAAAACTAATCATTCCGGATTAGCTCGCCGATGTAAGCCGGCGGACTCTCGCGGCAATGGCAGCATCGGCAGAAACAGCGACGGTCGGCCTGGGACGTTTTCAGATTGCCTGTGCGGCGTCGGTGTCCACAAGCCAAGTCACTCTATCGAGTATCGGCCAGAGCATGTGTACGGGGTAGCGGACATCGTCGGGCTCGCTAGTGAATACCTCTTTCAGTATTTTCGATTTTTCCTTCCCGGAGACGAGCACCGTCACGTGAGACGCAGCCCGAATAACGGGATATGTGAGCGTGATACGGTCGTGCTTTTCATCCATGAGATAAACAACACAGGCCAAATCGCTGGCATCAAGGCAGGCGTAACAATCAGGAAACAGCGAAGCGATATGGCCGTCGGCGCCCATGCCGAGAACGATCAGGTCGAATCTGGGAATGCGATCTTCGATGATTCCGAAGACGCGTCGAATCGTGTTTTCATAGGATCTTGCAGCAACACTGAAATCGCCGAACTCGGTTGGGATTGGATGAATATTGGAATCTGGGACGCCGACTTTGTCGAGAAAGGTCTCGGCGGCCAGTTTGAAATTACTCCACTCCGAATCAGGCGGGACATATCGCTCGTCCACCCAGAAAATGTGTATCCTGTCCCAAGGCAGGGCTTTGGATTCCGGAACGCAACCAAGTAATTCGAAGAAACGTCTCGGAGTACGCCCGCCTGAGACGGCGACATTGAACACGCCTTTGGTTTCAATCGCGGTTTTGGCATCGTCAACAAAGACGTCCACACATCTGCGGGCAATGCCCTCTGCATCCGAAACTATCTCGATATTAAAATCATAATTGGCAGCAGTTCCCATGGTTTCGTCGCTCCAGACTATGATTAATAATCGCCTGTCCGAATACAAGGTTAGAGGGTGTGCTCGGTTCGAAGCATCCAGCCACCCCCAAGCGAGGCCGTTTTCGGCCTGTACAGAATTGCAGCAAATTCCACTTCATACTCTTGCCTCAAGAATACAAAGCCAATACTCGCCTTATTATGACGAGAACGTGGCGTTTTGGCCAGCACAATCTAAAATAGTGTGAAAAACACAGGATTCCTGCATCCCTCCAAAAAGAGGTTAAGTCCTGCTATAGGCGAGATTTAGGCGGCACAGTTATCCGCATCAGGCCGAACCTGAACTCGAATTATTTGTCCGGATCTTTGTAGATCAGCTTCTTGATATCTTCGAGAATCATATAAAGTGAAGGCACAAGCAACAGTGTTATGCAGGTGGCAAACATCACGCCAAAGGCCAGGCTGATCGCCATAGGTATCAGGAATCTGGCCTGGAGACTCTTCTCCATAATCATCGGGAGCAGGCCGCAGAAGGTCGTCAATGTTGTCAGCATGATTGGGCGGAATCTTCTTGTGGCGCAATCGCGGAGCACCTGTGTCAAGCCGATGCCTCCGCTGCGTTCGCGGTTAATCAAATCGATCATGATTAGCGAATCGTTGACTACTACTCCTGCAAGGGCTACGATTCCAAACATCGAGAGTATGCTCAGGTTGAATCCCATTACAAGGTGTCCCAGGGTTGCGCCTACGATTCCGAACGGTATTGCCGACATGACAATCGCCGGCTGGGCATAACTGCGAAACTGTATGGCGAGAATCGCATAGATCGCCAGCAAAGCTATAACGAAATTCAGCTTCAAGCTGCCGAGGGATTCATCGCGTTCGCGTTGTTCGCCGGCAAAACGAAACTGCAGACCGGGGAACTCACTCATCAGCTTGGGCAACACTTCTGTTGCAAGCTCCGCATTAATCTCGCCGGCATTTGCAATGTCCTCATCGACGTCTGCAGAGACATTTACTACACGTCTTCGGTCCACTCGCTTTATTGAAGCGTATGCTCTTCCATACTCAACTTCGGCTACTGTCTTGAAAGGTATCTCGGCGCCGTTCGGCAGGCGGATTCTCATGTTCTCCACGTCGGCAAGGCTTCTGCGTTCGGCCTGGGGGTATCGAACCATTACGCGGATATCATCTCTGCCTCGCTGGATTCGCTGGACTTCATCACCATAAAAGCCTTGTCGGACCTGCCTTGCGAGATCACCAAGTGTGAGATTCAACATTCGTCCGGTATCCTTCAGCTTAAGTTTGAGTTCGGCCTTGCCGACCTCGAAGCTGTCTGAGACATCACTGACACCGTCGTATTCTCGCACGACGGTTTTCAATGCTTCGGCGGCGGCCAGGAGAGAATCGAAGTTCTGGTGGGACAACTCGATATCTATGGCATCACCGGTGCTCATCAGTTCGGACATAAAGCTGAGGGATGATACTCCCGGTATCTCTCCGACAATTTCGCGCCATCGATTTTTGATTACGGTGCTTGAGACATCGCGTTCTTCGCCGCTGAGCAATTCGACGTTCACTTCCGCCAGATGTGCTGCGACGGATGATGTCAGGTCACTGTGTCCCGGGCCGCCTCGGGCAGCGGCGGGATGGAAGCCGACGGCTGTTGATATATGTTTCAACAGAGGGAAAGCGTTTTCAGGTCGTTTTTTTTCAAACTCATCAATCGCCTTCAGCGCACAGGCCTCGATATTTTCAATGATGCGGCGAGTCTGCTCGAAAGGTGTGCCCTGCGGCATCGTCAATGTAGCAACCATATTGTCGGCTTCGACGGAATCAAAGAAGACCACTTTGATGTAGCCGCCGGCGATGAAACCTATCGTCGTTACGAATATAGCAATGCCGACAGCAAGGGTGACATATCGCCACTCGACGGCTTTGTGCACAAAGTCCGCAAAAGGCCCTTCTACAAACCGGCTGAGTCCTCGTCCGGTCCATCTGTTTATTCTGTCGGTCACTCTTCGAATAATGCCTTTTTTGGCGTCGGCCTTGCCGGAAAGGTGGGCGGGTAGAATGAGCAGAGCCTCAAGCAATGATACCGTGAGAACGCTGACGACTACTATAGGTATGACGCGAAGGAACTTTCCCATTATTCCACTGGTATATGCCAGCGGGATGAAGGCGAAGTTAGTGGTCATGACAGCCAATACGACGGGCATTGCCATTTCCTTAACGCCCTTGATGGCTGCGGCGGTTCTATCCATGCCCTGCTGACGGTACGTGAATATGTTCTCTCCGACTACAATGGCATCATCGACGACTATGCCGAGGGACATGATGAAGGCGAAGAGGCTCATCATATTTATGGATACATCGAAGTGCGGTATTATCCAAAATGCGCCGAGGAAAGAAATCGGGATGCCTACGGTAGTCCAGAAAGCAAGTCTTATGTTGAGGAAGAGTGTAAGGCATATAAAGACAAGCGTCAGGCCGAGAAGAGCGTTTCGTTTCAGCAGGTTCATTCTGGACTTCAGGATTGCCGAATCATCCTCCCACATCGAGATTGAGATTCCTTCGGGCAGATCGTTTCTTTTTTGTTCGATGTATTTCTTGACGGTTCGAGCGATATCGAGGGCATCCTGCTCACCGATGCGTGATATCTGAACAAAGGCCGCCCTGCCGCCGTCGAATCTTGTATAGATATCGACATCTTCAAATTCATCTTTGACTTGTGCAATGTCGCCGAGTCTGATTTCGGTTCCGTCGTTCCTTGTGAGGACAATGATCTTCTCGAATTCAGGGCCGTAGTATCTCTGGCCTTTAGTACGGACGAGAATTTCTCCTCCGTCGGTTTTTACGGAGCCTGCAGGTATGTCGAGCGAGGACATTCTGACAGCCTGCGAGACATTGTCGAAGCTCAGATTATAGCGTCTCAGGTCCTCTTCCGAGACCTCAATCGATATCTCATACGGCCTGACCCCCGCTATTGCAACCTGGCTTATATTGTCCATGGCTGTCAGGTCGTCGCGAACCTGCTCGGCGAGCCTCTTGAGAGCCTTTTCGGAGGCGTCTCCACTGATAACAACCGAGATGACCTTATGCCTGGTCTTGATTTCCGAGATGACAGGTTTTTCAGTCTCTTCCGGGAAAGTAATTATGGTGTCAATCTCGGTCTTAACGTCATCCATGACCTCCTGTGTATCGGCGTATTCGTCCACCTCGATGATTGTCGAACCGACTCCTTCGGAGGCTGTTGAAGTCATACGTTTGATTCCATCGACAGCAGCGATCGACTCTTCGACCCTCTGGCAGACGCCCTCTTCGACATCTGCCGGCGAGGCGCCCCGATAGGGAACCATTACACTTATCATGCCCAGACTAAGCTCGGGAAAGACCTCCATTTTCGCGGTGATTATTCCGAGCAGTCCCGCTGCAATCACCAGAATCATGAGCAGATTGGCCGCAACATGATTTGCTGCAAACCAACCGAGAATGCCTTTAGTATCTTCGGAATCTTTCACTTAATCGGTCTCCGTTGCGATCGGCTCGTTAGCGTCATGTGATATGCCGGCGTCCGTACCGGTCTGCCTGGTTCTGGGTCTGACTGCCATCCCTTCCACTACGGCATCGAGCGAACTAAGGATAATAGCGGCGCCGTCCTCGATGCCGGTTGTCGTGTATGCGAATTTCTTGTCGGCACGGACTATATTCAAGGTCCTGATTTTCAGGTGGCCGTCATTAAGCACCCAGACGTTTTTGCCCTGACGAATCGCATCCCGCGGAACGGCGATAGCGTCCTTGAGGGTTTTGCCCTTAATGATCACCTCAGCAAAGGCTCCACTGAGCAGTGGAGGTTTTTTGCCAGAGGGGTCGAAGGGATTGTCAACCTCCACCACAATCGAGACCATTCTCGATGTTCTGTCCACCTGGCCTGTAGTCCTGACGACGCGTCCGGGCCAGGAATGTTCTGCGCCTGCGAACCAGGCCCTGACCTCTGCCTGCGTCTGCTGAGTCGCCGGCTTGCCGGCTCTTGAAGCATTCGGCTTGTCAAAAACGTCGAACCATGCCAACTCATCGTCCTCGAGCGGGACCTCTATTTCGACGGTCTCGATGCCGTGAGCGGCGCCCAAGGGTTGTCCCATAACGACATATTGGCCTTGATCGACCTTCTCACTGATTATCAGAGCGTCGAAGGGCAGCGATACGCTGGTGCGTTCGAGCTTGAGTTTTGCGATAGAAAGCTGGGCATTTGCCGAATCGAGGGCTGATTTGGCACGTCGTATCTGCGGTTCTCGAAGTACGAGCGGGGAGTTGGGCTCGGTGTCGGGGTGCAGTTCGGTCCATTCTTTTCTTGCGACCAAGGCTTCGGCGGCCTCGGTATCAAGCCTTACCTGTGCCTCTGCGACGGCGGCATTAGCCTGCTCGACGGCCAGTTCGTAATCCCTTGGGTCAATCTGGAAGAGCTTTTCTTCCGCAGAAATCATTCCCCCTGCCTTCATCTGCGGATGAACATATACAATCTTCCCCGATACTTCGGGAATAATATCAACCTGTACCTTCGGACTTACGGTTCCATAGCCGCGAACAATCATCCGAATATCGCTTTTGTGGACCTGCTCGACCTCGACGAGCGGTGTGACCTTTTCGATTTCTTTTCGCTCAGGGGGTTTCCTCATTGTTATGAGCAAATAGGTACCCAATCCTCCCAGAGCAATAACAAGCAGCACGATAATTGGCTGTATCCATCCGGATCGCATTGCTGCGGCTGGTTGGAGCAACGTATCGGCCGCCTTGAATTGTGAATTATTTTTCATCATTTTCTTTCACCGTGGTTTCTTGTGATTCCAGTTGATGATTCCAGTCGCCGCCGAGGGCCAGGTGCAGATTGACTCGCGTTGTCCATATTCGGCCTTTCAGTATTATCAACCGCTCCTGGGCAATTCTTCGACGTCGTTCCGATTCAAGAACCGACAGGATACTCTCGACTCCTCTCTGGTATCTATCCTTGGAAAGGTTTTCGGCGGCGGCGGCTTCTTCAAATCGCAGTTTTGTGTGCTGCATCTGCTTTTGGAGCATCTGCTCGGTAACGAGGGCGTCCTCGACCTCTCGTATGGCTGTCAGTACGGTCGCCCCATATACCGCTGCAAGCTCTTCAAAGCGTGCCTTTGCCGCATCGACCTGCGCCTTCAACCTTCCTCCGTTGAAGATTGGGCCGGCCAAATTCAACAGCAAGGAGTAGGTCTCCGCCGAATGTTCCCAGATATCCCTCCAGCGGTCGGCGCTTCCTCCGAAAGTCGCGGTCATGGTGAGGTCCGGATATAACTGAGCAATGCTGACCCCGATTTCTTCGTTGGCGGCCCTGAGTGCGAGTTCGGCAGCGACGACATCCGGCCTTCGGTCCAGAAGTGCCCCGGACAGGCCGACCTGAATGGGTTCGAGGTCCGGCAGATCGGGAAGGGTCTGGGGCAACTGGTCCGACTGCCCGGGACGACTTCCAAGGATTACGTCAAGGGCGTGTTGGGCGGTGATGAGCGCCAATTCGAGGGCCGGTTCGCTTGCCCTTGCGGCCTCGAGATTCTCCCTGGCGAGCCTTACGTCAACAGGGCCGACCAGCCCTTCCTTGTAGCGACGCTCGACGATTTCGAGGGTATCGGCGCGACTGGCGGTATTCTCCCTGGCAATCGCCAACTGTCGCTGAGTGGTTGCGATATCTATCCTGGCAATTATGACAGTAGCAATCATCGCATGTACGAGTGCCTGCTCATTGGCACTGGCGGCGAACATCTGCGCCCATGCAGCTCGCTCGGTCCGCTTGAGCTTTCCAAACAGGTCGAGGGCGTATCCAACGTTAACACCCTGTGTCCACGTCTCCGACATAACACTGAAGCGTCCGCCGAAATTGAAGGATCGTTTGCTCCTGTCTCTGCTGATGCCGAAGGAGACATCGGGCATTCTGCCGCCGCGAGCGCCTTTTAGCGCTGCCTGGGCCTGCAGCACCCTTGCCGCAGAGGCTTTGATGTCGTAGTTGTTGTCCAACATTTGTCGGACGAGCCTCTCGGTAGTCTGGTCTGCAAAGCGCTGCCACCATGGGTCGGTGACATCAGAGTCGTTTATATCAAGCCGATGGTCCCCGGCATAAGAATAGGCATCGTTGACATCCGCGGGTGTTTCCGGCCTTTCGTACTTCGGGCCAACCATACACCCGCCGACGAACAAACCGGTAAGGATGCAAAACAGCAGAGAAACTGGAACACACGGTCTTCTCATTCACTTGCCTCCCTGCAATACGCTCTGATACCGACAGCCGAGAATTCCACAATGTGATCGATCGTCTTGGCCAGGTCGAAATCCGCCATCTCAACAGCTTTGCCCTGATCAAATATCGGTCTTGTATGGACCGCATGCATTAGCTGTCCGACAATGGAAAACACTATCAAGGGCACTTTCGATTCGTCTAATTGGGGACATGCCATGAGCAGAGCCTTCTGCATTACGGTCATAGTAGGTATGATTACATTGTTTGTGAACATGTCGGAGGGCAAATGGCTATTAATCATCTCCCTTGCCATCAGCTTCATGAACCGGGAGGCCCGTGCCTCGTTCTTCAATGGCGCTATAAATGCGTCGGCAAAAGCCCTCAGCAGAACCTCCAGTTCGAGTTTGCCGCGAGTGCGTGTCATCACTTCGTTGATACTGGCAACTCGCATGTCGGTTATCGGGACCAAATGGCTCCGGAAAACTTCCCGGTAGAGGTTTTCCTTACCGCCAAAGTAGTAGTTAACCGAGGCGATGTTGCATCCGGCAGCGGTGGCAAGGTCGCGAATGCTTGTCGCTTCGAAACCATGTTCGGCGAAAAGCTCCTCGGCCTTATCAATCAGCCTCTCGCGAACGCCGGCTGAATCGCTCTCGACAGCGTGTTTTTTCTGTGAACTTGCCACATCAGATTCCTTAAACGTATGTTTCATACAACAGTTTAAAACATATGTTTGATTTCGGCAAGTATTTTTCTTAGAAATCCCCCCTGCCGTTGCCGTAAACGCTGTTTTTAAGCCACCATGGCGGTTTTGTGTTAGCAGAAATACGTTGAGAGCGAGAGATTTGCGGACATTGCCAAGCCCTTGCTTTGCCAGATATGTTTGTTTCCTACTCGGCCTGGTCTCTCTTGCGTGTGGAAAGCAATATTAGGTTTCTCAGTGCTTCTTTGTCCCGGGCGGCAAGCCACCTCTGCTCGAAGTGTTTTTCCTGGGCGATCTGTGCTATTGCCATCAGGGTCCTGAGGTGGTAGTTCCTCTCATCCTTGCTGCCGGCAAGGACGAACATAGCGTTGATGAGTTCGACGACACCGTGGAATTTAATACCCTGACGCGCGCGTACGAGCAGGATGTCAAATTTTTTCTCACCTTCGACGATAATATGCGGAATCGCGAGGCCCGGCTGTACCACCGTACCGCCTTCGGCCTCTCTATGCAAAAACTTCTCAAAAAGCACATATTCATTGATGTCGAGGCGGCCGGCCAACAGAGAAGCAACTTCTCTGAAAACGGGCTCGGCATCCTGCCGGCCCTGAATATCGAGAATCTCACAACCCCTTACCAGTTTGTCGAATCTGTCTTCGATTATTTCATCCCGCTCTATCAGGATGTCTCGCAACTCGTTTTCGAGCGTGACGGTCTTTATCTCCCTGTCCGTAACGCGTTCGACGATGTGCATCACCGCCGAGGCTCTGCCGACGCGGCGCGAAACGTAGAGCAGGTACCACGCGGCACTGACGCCGATAAACGCGACAGTAATCAATAGTGGAACCGCACCCATATCGATAATGAGAACGGCATAGACCACTATGGCCAAAATGTGGACATAGGGATACAGGGGTGATTTGAATTGGGGACGATAGCTTTGTATCCTGCTTTCACGCATGATTATCACACTGCTGTTGTCGAGGATGAAAAGTATTATCATCAGAGTCGAAGCGGTTTTAACGAGTGCCTCGATGTCGAGAAAAACAATCGCAGCGATCATGAATGCGCCGGTAAGTATTATGCTTAAATGCGGAGTTTTGCGTTTTTCGCCAAGACGGGCCAGTCTTGCCGGCAGAAGCCTATCCCTGCTCATAGCCATTGGAGAGCGAGATGCGGCGAGTATTCCTCCGTTTGCGGTGGTCACGAAGGCGGCTACCGCAGCGACTCCCAGAACGACAAATCCCCATGATCCGGCAAACTTGCTCGCAGCCAACGATATAGGCATATGGCTGTTCGCCAGTTCTGTCCCATCGACAACGCCACAAGTGATTACGATTACTCCGAGATAAAAGATCGTCACAACGAACCAGGCCAATATCATGCCTGTGGGCAGGTTTCTTCCGGGATTCTTCACTTCTTCTGCGATACTGGCGGCCTTGGTCAGTCCGCCGAAGCTGACGAACACCAGCCCTGCGGTAGCAAACACGGCAGCCCAGCCTTTGTCCAGGAAACCGGCATATCGGACGGCTTCGACAGACTTTGACCCGAGGAGTATAAATAACGTCAGTATTACAAATAATACACCTACAAGGACAATCTGAAATCTGCTCGTGTGTCTGACACTTACGATATTCAGGGCGACAAAACCGAGACAACACGCCGATGCAATCGCTTTCAGTTGCCACTGGTCCACTTGCATAGAGAATCTGGTTTGGAGTACAACCTCAATCAGCACAGCCATGCCAACGATAGCGAATGCGCTCTTGAGGGCCAACGAGAGCCAGCCTGCAAATCCGCTGAAGAGCCCCATTATGGGTCCGAGGCTGCGTTCTACGAAGAAATACGTGCCGCCGGCCTTGGGCATAGCGGTGGCCAACTCAGCCTTGCTCAGAAGACTCGGGACCATTAAAAGCGATGCGAACAAATAGGAAAGAATCATGGCCGGGCCGGCCTTTGCGAATGCGATTCCGGGCAGGACGAACAGGCCGGAGCTTATCATTGCACCCGCCGCGACGGCGAAGACACCGGCAAGACCAAGCTCTCTCTTCATTTGAGCCATATTGCAATGTTCCTGTTACCGAGCGTACACTACCGCAACATTACCCCCGGAGTATAACGCCTTGCGGGCATTATACAAGAATATCGCCGCCTGTAAGAAGAATACGAATTTGATGGACACTGCCGACCATGCCCACTATCATGGCAGAGGATCGATTCTATCAACACCAAAAAAATTAGATGTTATGGAGGCAAGCAGGATGTTAACCAGAAGAGCATTTCTTGGCCGTTTTTGCGGCGGCGTTGCGGCCTTAACAGGATTGTCGAGTTGCACCGGTATGACGCCGACTTCGCGCAAGCCCGCCGAGAAGCCCAACATCGTATTCATAATGACCGATGATCACGCCTCTCATGCGATAAGCTGTTACGGCAGCAAGATCAACACGACGCCCAACCTCGACCGTATTGCTCAAAAAGGCATGAAATTCGAGAACTGCTTCTGCACGAATTCGATATGCGCGCCATGCCGCGCGGTGATTCTAACAGGTAAGCACAGCCACATAAACGGCCTTAAGGACAATCGTCTGAAATTCGACGGCTCGCAGCAGACGTTTCCGAAACTTCTACAGCAAGCCGGATACCAGACGGCAATGATCGGCAAGTGGCACTTGAAGACAGACCCTACGGGCTTCGACTACTGGAATATTCTGCCGGGACAGGGCCGATATTATAATCCCGATATGATAGAAATGGGACAGCAGAAGAACTACACCGGCTATGTCACGGATATCATCACAGACCACGCGCTGAACTGGCTGAAGAATCGCGATACTCAGAAGCCGTTCTGCCTGATGCATCACCACAAGGCGCCGCACCGTTCGTGGCAGCCCGGGCCGAAGCATCTTACGATGTACGACGATGTCACCATGCCGGAACCGGCGACGCTCTTTGATGATTACCGCGGGCGAGGCAGAGCGGCCAAAGAACAGGATATGAGTATCGAGAAGACAATGAACGCCACCGACCTAAAGCTGACGCCTCCGGGCAACCTCACGCCCGAGCAAAAGAAGGCCTGGGATGCTGCTTACGATCCCAAGAACGAGGCCTTCCGTAAAGCGAATCTGCAGGGGAAAGACCTCGTTCGCTGGAAATACCAGCGGTACATCAAGGACTACCTGCGGTGTATCGCCTCGGTCGATGATAACGTGGGCCGGCTGCTGGACTATCTCGATTCATCAGAGCTGGCGAAGAATACGGTCGTTTTCTACACCTCCGATCAGGGCTTCTATCTCGGCGATCACGGGTGGTTCGACAAGAGATTCATGTATGAGGAATCACTTCGCATGCCTCTGCTGGTGCGGTATCCGGGAGTCATCAAGGCCGGCTCGGTCAATAGGGACCTGGTCCAGAACCTCGATTTCGCACCGACGTTTCTGGAGCTTGCAGGGCTGGAGGCACCGGAGGATATGCAGGGTGAGTCATTTGCACAAATTCTTCTTGGCAAGAGGCCGAGCGGATGGCGCAAGTCTATCTACTACCATTATTACGAATACCCGGCGGTCCACAGCGTCAAGAGGCACTACGGAGTCCGCACCAAGAGATATAAGCTGATTCACTTCTACAACGACATCGACGAATGGGAACTCTACGACCTGAAGAAGGACCCGGATGAATTGAAAAACGTTTATGCGAATAAGTCCTATGCAGGCGTGGTTACGGAACTGACGGCTGAACTTAAACGGCTGCGAGAAAAGTACAAAGACAATACGGGCAAGGGCTTCTGAGATTTGCTCACAGGCGTCGTTGCCGGCCTAATTGGGAGTTGTTATCGTCTGGGGTCAAGGCCCTTCCAGCTATGTCTCCAATGATCCTTGCCGGGACTTTCGACGACCATCGAATCGTCTTCCCGCCAGGCTTTCAGCGGGAGGTTGTTCTCGTCACGCAGATAGCGTTGCGGCATGAAGCCCTTGCGGACCATGGTTTCGAGTGAATCGGGGAGGGTATCGAATGCAAGACGATAGGCGTAGAGCGCACGTCCGATTCCGAGCCTTATAAAATGTGCTTCGTGGTGAGTACGTTCTGAGCGTTCAGCCGGTGGCGGCAACTTGAGCAGGCGCAAGACCTCGACAGCCAGCGGGCCGACTTCCTGGAGATTCTCGACGGCCCGAAAGACAAGCGTGTGGTCACCGGCGGTAAGCTGGTGTGTCCCAAGCGGGATATCGGCTTCGGCAGTCTCATCGGCGGAAAAATCGACAGTCCGTACCTTCTTGCCGTCGATTTCGACATCATAAGCGCCGTATCCCGGGGCGTTAGCGGCGGTCAGGCGAATCGCAAACCGGCCCGGCTCAGCCAATGTGAACGGCAAGGTAAGCACGGCTGAAGGCCGGCGATTGGGCCAAGAGAGGACGGGTCTTGCCCCGAAGAATCCCTGTGTCTGCACGTTGACGCCGGTCTTGCCCGATGTCTTCGCATTGCGATATGTTTTGACGAGATGGAAGTGTCGCCAGGGGACTCGCCGCTCGCGCCAACTCGGCAAAGGCGGGAATGTTGTTTGTGGTTCTCCGGTCTGGTACCAATAGGCGATGCTGCTGAAAAAATCGGGACGTTCGAGGAAGAAGCCGTCCTCGGATGCGTCGTTGTTGCCGCGGTGCTCGATTTCTACCTTTAACGAGGTCGTGAAACAGACCGGATCGAGCAGGTGCCATCGGTAGCAGACTCCTGCATCCCCTGCAGCATAACCTTGCCACCGCGGCTGGCCGAACCATGGGGCCGTGCGAACGCGATAGCCCCAGGCATCGTTGAAGTAATCTTCGGTACCGGTTCCCTGTAAAGACGGGACCTGTTCGCCGTCGATGTAAAAGAAATCGTCGCCCTCGCCGAACCACCCATCCTGTCCCAAAGTCACGGACATGACAGTTCCAACGTAATATCCGCTTCCCTTCAGATCAGCCAGAAGGTAATCGCGTCCGGATACCGCGGGGTATTCCTGGCGGTAACGGGCGTAGAAATAGGGAGTCTGCGAAGGCAGTTCGTCAAGCTTGGTCCAATCGACCTGCCAGTACAGGCCGGTCGAACGGTCCGGGTTATCATTTGTTACTACGATTCTTGCCTGTTTGCGAAAGGGCATGCGCCAGTAACAGGTCAGCGAGCCTGTCGGGGAGACCTGCACGGGGATGCTGTTCACCACTGCTGGTCTTCCATGCCCGACGGCAAAGAAATCGCCCACGGGGACTTCCACGCCGGGCTGCTGCCGTCCATCGTAGTAAATGCGGAGACTCAATGAGTGTAATTCGCCGACCCAGCCTGAGTGACTTGTGAACCAGATATGCGTGATTACGCCCGGACCTTCGAGGAGAGGCATATCGACGGACTCGCCCGGCATGAGCCAACTCATATCGAGATTCTCGCTGTGCCAACCCGGCTGCTGGTTGCTCGATACCCGGCGGTTTCTCCCTTTCGGCGAGAAGCCCAGCGGACCAAGCACATCGACCATAGAAGGGGATATGGAATTATTATCGTTATCCATTTCGCAATCGATCCAGAGGGCGTCGTTCATATAGGCAGCGGCGTATTCATAGGTCATTCGTCCTTCTTTTCCATTGCCGTTTGAGTTTCGGAAGATGAACAGTCCTCCGCCGGGCAGCGAAGGATCGTCCTTGTAGCCAACCAGCAGGACGCTGTGTCCGTCGAAGACGCCTTCCGGCGGCGGTGTCTCCATAACGCCGTTCTTCGATAGCGTCAGTTTCTTGGGCCAGCGAAAGCCGCTGCAGACCGGCCATTGCATCGCGATTGCCTTTTTGATATCGATTAACTGCTGTTCTGTGAGTCCTGTGTTTATGTTCCAGGTCTTGATCCAGTTGGGACGAAACCCAATTTCCAGCATTTTCAACGCTGTCTGCCTATCTTGCGAAGTCGGGGTCCGTTCGGGGTCGAATGTATTCTGATAAGGCATATCTGCTTCAGGGCATACGCCGTTGGCGGCAAATCCATCCCAGAGTCCGGCAAAGAAGCTGCCGTCACGCGTGTCACCGCTGACCTGATTGGAAGCCCAGTTGAGAAACTCGACACTGAGCGGTGCAGCGAGGCCCTGCTTTTGGGCAATGGCATATTCCAATGCACCGGCCACTACAAAGACCGAACATGTCCCCCGGTTGCCCTGCAGTCGCTGGGCAAGGGCGAATTCTTTGAATGCGGGGCGAAGGTCTGCTGCATCTGGCAGCAAATCCTCACAAGATGATTTTGCCGTTACGGGTGCAACGATGAAAGCCTGCGACAGCAGCAATACAACGGCCAGGTTAAGACCACAGGCGACTCGCCGGGATTTGGAGGCGAAAGGAGTTATAGTCATAAAAGAATCCTTATTTTCTCAAGGGTTGGTTTGGACGAAGCCCAACAAATCTTTTCAATATGCGTAGCCGAACAACTAAACAACTCGGCATTGGTGCGAAACAGCTGGTTCGTGTTAATTTCGAATAATGTCGCCTGTCGCCTTGTTCCATCGTACGATTCGAACGCTCATCTTGTGCTGCTTTGCGTGGCAGTCGGTGCAGACCTTATCGGCGCCATCGGGCTCGGATTCATCAACGACGGTATCGGCACCGGCAAGAATAACTTCATGAGCACCAACGTGTTTTATCGCATCGCGAGGATGGCACATCATACATGTCGGATTGATCTTCTCTCTGGGGTACATAATCTCCGGAGGCGCAATGTTGGCCTCATCACTTCGATGTCGCTCAGACTCGCCGTGACATCTCTCGCAGCCAATTGCCGCTTTCTCGTGCTGCGTCACGAGCTTTTCGCCTTCGAAATCGGCGTGACAGGCATAACAGAAAGGATTTGCAACAAACGGTTTGGGCTTGTATTCGGCCTGTTCGGTCTCATGCTTCTTTTGAAGAGAGCAGCTTGCTGCTAAAACCAGCAGCAAGCCGCTTGCTATTGATAAACCTATAGCAACGCCACGTATTTTCGTGACTTTCATCCGGTATCCTTTATCTCTATGTCGTTTCAATTCAACAGCGTCTTACGGCAAGACCAATATATCCGCTACACGTATTCCCAATCCTTGAGCCACTGATAGTCTGTACCGAGATTTGCCCATGCCCTGTCCATGGCTGCTTCGAGTTCGATGGCTTCATCTTTTGCAAGGGGGCCTTCTATGGCGGCTTCGGCAACGTTATCGACCTGCTGTGTATTTATCAGTCCCGGAATCGGGGCGGTGATTGCATCGTTGCAGAGGATGTAGCGAATGGCCATTCGAGCGAGCTTATCGTCCTCTTCGCGGGTCGGGCTGTCGGGAGAGCTGTCGCCCTTGAAGAGGTGTGTTCCTGAAAACGGCTTTATACCGAACCAACCGACGCCGTATTTTTTCATTGTTCCCCAGAGGCCGGTCTCATCCTCGACGACCTTGCTCTTTGCAGTGTACGGGGTGACCACTACCTGGACAACATCCGAATATGTCTCAATCATCCACTTGATGTGCGGGCGGTCGTGCGAAGAAAACCCGACGAGCCTTGCCTTACCCTGTTTGCGAGCCTTTTCCAACGCTCCGATCATTTCATCGACCTCAGCCTTGGGATGCCTGCCGCTCTGCTCGTGCATCGTAATGCGCCACAGGTCAACATAATCAAGTTTGGCTTCTCGCATACCCTTGTCAAGGGTCTCAATAAGCTTGTCGGTCTTTCGGTACTTGCCGTTCCGCATTTCCTCCTGGTACCACGAGAAGCCGAGATGCATCGACTCGCGCCTGCCTCGCAGGGCCTTTGCGTAGGCGAGTATCTCCTGCTTGGTGCAGGCGTCGATGTAGTTTATTCCGCGCTCGATACATCGGCTGACGACTTCGTACCTGTTCTTTACAAATCCTTCATCCTTTAGGTTGGCGCCGAGCCAATCGCCTCCCTCGAAAGCATTGGGGGCCATCTTGTTGACTCGTTTCCAGTGTCCGCCGAGGCAGACCTGAGAAATCCAGAGTCCTGTCTTGCCGAGTGGTCGGTATTTCATTTTGGAATTGTAACTTCTTGCTTTTGTGACGTCCGTCTTACCGGCCGCGTTTGTGACTGCTCCAAACCCCACAGCCACACCTGCAGCAGTCGTCGCGCCGTCGCGTATGAATTCGCGTCGCGTTAGATCATTCTTAGTACCTTGTTGTTTGCCAGACATTGAATGCTCCTATGTTAAAAGTCTACTCCAATTCTCACTATTTTTTTACGCAAGTACTTGCTAATACGAAGTTTGGGAAATCTTCAAAGAT
>JAFGCD010000056.1 GCA_016932835.1 Sedimentisphaerales bacterium | reverse complement strand
GGATGGCGGAATCGGTCGAAGCCGTCGGCTTCAGCCGTTATTTCCTTCAGTCGGCGGTTTAGTCCGCCGAGAAAAACCCACCGGCTTTAGCCGGTGGTAGTTCAGTCAATCCGAGCAACCGTTTGCAAGCCAGTACTCAGCCAGGATTGCTACATCGCTCATGCCGACGGATTTGCTCAGGTCGATATCAGCCCCGTCGCACCAAGTCGGCGGCGTACAGTTCGTATCCAGAAAATGTTCTCCTATGATTGCATAATCCGTGAAGTTGATGCTGGCCGAGCCTGCTATATTCGTGCCGCCGCACTTGACAGTTTTGGTCCAGAGCATCGACATCGGCAACGCCAGATCATGCGCTCCGCCGAACCCGCTTGCAGTAGCGCTTGTCGCCCCATAAGGAATCTTGGCCAGTCGTGCCGTGTAGAAGGGGACAGCCGTTTCATCCGGGTATAGCGGAATGCTGTCCATGTTGAAGCCGGCGACGTACAGCGTACCGGTTTGTGGATCCTCCGTAATTGAGCTGACATGATGCATCCCGTGAACGGTGATAGTTCTCGTCCGGCTCAAAAGGCCGCTCGTAGAGTAGCCGTATATCTCTGTCTTTGTGTGGTCTTCCGAGTTGTATTGCCCCGAAGACATGTACAGTATGTCCGTCGTGACAGACATAAACAGGGCGACAGGATCGCTGACATAGTTGCTGCTTCCCGGCACACCGAGATCGACACGCTGAAAAACCCCGTTGGGTTCGTATTTCCATAGAATGTCACTCTCATTGAGACCGTGAGAATTGATCACGTAGGCGTTGCCTGAATCGTCGATTTCGATTTCTCGAAGGGCATTGCGATACTGGTTGTCCCCCGGCGGGGGGGGATCGTCATAGAGCCTGTCGATACAGTAGGGCGGATCGCCCGAACTGAGCAGTTCCAGCCTCGCCGCAGCCGTGTAGGCGTCATGACCGACAGATTTGACTACAACAGGCACGACATAGACGTAATTTTCATCAAAGGCTGCGTCGAGTATCGGCCGCCCGATGGATTCGTCTTCGTATGCACCCTCGTCCAGTTGAATGCCCACATACACTATTGCACCGGCCGTATCATATCGCGGCTCGTTCACGTTCGTACAAACCCCTGACGGAACAACCATTTCGTCGGTTGCGTCCAGCCGGACAACCCCGTCTTCAGAGTTGACTTGATAGAGTTCATCGCCCGGCCCCTCGACAACGCGAAGATTGTAACGACCCGAAGACGGCGCAAACCACGTCGTATAGCCCCCGTCATCGCCGAACGTATAAATGCGATCGGCCAGCTTAAGCGAAGCACTACTGTCGTTTCTTTTGCCAAGCACAAGAAGGTCGTCAAGACTGCCCGGAACACTCGCCAGCGGTGCGCCTTCATCGATCGGGATAAAAAAGACTTCTTCCGACGGAGATCCCGAGCTTTCGGCTTCGCTCAGCGGAATCCCGTCGCAAAGATACGTCCGATCCTCGTCGCCGAGTGTCCAGTCCCAGCCCGTGATGTCCAGCAGATCGACATAGCTGTCGTCACTGTAAGCCCCTTCGAGGCACGCTCGCCCGGCTGTCTCGTTTGGATCCAGTTCCGCCGGCAACCCACACTCGCCTATAACCGTCAGGAAGTCAACCTCGTCAACAAGGGCATCTCGAGTTATGTCCAGGCATATCCCGTCACAGTGTACCTCAGGCCCCCAATCATCTATTGTAATCGATGTCCCGCCTACGCCCCCGGAGCCTTCAAGCAACATACTCTTCTGCACCGGCAGCCGACTGTCAATTGCCAGCAGGCCTGCCTCTTTTTCCATATAAGGCATAATTTCTTCCGGCCTGCTCAGAGGCGTTGATTCACCTGGCTCGATAAGCTCTAATTCAACATACGTCCCGTCCGAAAAATCCAGCCCTTCTGTCGGAACTTTTTTCTCGAATACTGCAAAACGATCGCTGCCAGGCGACCCGGCACGAGGAAAGGGCGGAGGCGAGAGAAGCCCTACATAGAGGTAATGGGCTGCACGTTCAGGATCGTCCTTCTCCAACAGTTCCGGTACGTCAGAAAGATAAACCGCAACTGCCGAATCCTCCTCCGCGATGTTGAACATATATCGGAACCGTACCAGAAGTTCTCCTTCGACGCTCCGGGAGAATAGACCCTTCGCACGCGCTCCGATGATCTGGCCGTAGGTCGGAGATGTCGGGTCTTCGTCCGCAAGATTCCGCATTATCATAAGACCGCTCGGATCAAGCTCGGAGCTTGTCAACCGCTCGACCCCGATTCGCGGAAACTCGCCTTCGGCAGTGTTATTGTTCGCCACCCGGTTCGAGTACTCCTCCTCATCTGTAAACACGATCCGGTCCAGGGAATAACCCAAAAGAGCCTTGTTAATCACCTTGGCGCTCGGATCCATTGTCAGAGACTCATAATAGAGCCGGTTGAACGATGTATCGATAATAGAGTTCGGGCCGAGAATAAGATGTTTGACATACGCTGCTTCATTCTCGCCGTCGGTATCATACGGCGGCTGATAGTCGTCGCGGTTCGTCAGAATCAGTTTTGCTCCTTCGACCAGCTCCAGAGATTCCAGCGTCCAGCTCACTGTGTCAAAATCGGGAACCTCCTCAATTGCGATAAGCCCGCTCTCGCATGTCGGGCCCTCGCAGAACATCTCCTCGCCCCGCAGCTCAAAAAGACCGCCCCGATCGCTGTACTGCGTAATGTATATGCGAATGTTGCTTATTGTGCCGGTGAACTCTGCAGGCTCGACGTCAATGTAACGGTCTCCAGTGGCATGAATATCGTTGTTGATGAATGTCGAGTCGTCTTCCAGTGAAATCTGCCCGTACGGAATCAGAGCATTGGTTGTGAAGACATTATTCGAGACGACGGAATTGTCCTCGAATATGCCCCGTGTGATAGTGACCGCTGTCCTCGTCAGAGAGCCGGTATCTCTTACGACAAGCAGGCCTTTGCAATCGAGCGTGCCCTGCAGTAACGGGTAGGCCTCGTCTGTCAGGTCAATCATTCCGTTGTTCTCAACCATGAAGCCTTTGCCTGCCGGGACAAGAATTCGACCGAGACCCTCAATACGAGTCTCACTCCTGGAATTTTCCATACGGAGCGTCGAATTGGGATCGATCTGAACATAACCGTCACCCACGATACTATCCGATACTATCTGGACCGTACCCAGTATCGCCGCCGAACCGAAATTGACGCTCACCCCGTCAGGGCTGTTGTTCCGGATTGTGCAGTTAATAAGCGTCACATCGCTCTTCCAAAACGCCAGCCCACCTCCACTAACGGCCGTGTTGTTCAGAATCGCGCAATTCTCGAACCGCGGGCTCCCGTAATCAACATATATTCCGCCGCCCGATTGCTCGGCTTCGTTACCGGCGATGATGCAGTTCCGGATCGTCGGGCTGCTCATGTCACAGTATATCCCGCCGCCCCTCGGGTAGTCGCAGCAGGCAAAGCCGTTGGTAATCGTAAAACCATCCACAATGCTGTCGGCGCCTTCCCCCGACAAGAAGAGGAAACCGCTGCCAAAATCCTGACAATTGATGATGCAATTGACTGGGCCGTTCTCACTGCGAACCGTCATAGCCTTGCCGTTGAACTCCAGATTACGGTTGCCATAGCCTGAATAGAGACCGTCCAGAACGGTTATTACATCGCCCGATTCCGCGAAGTCCATCGCCTCATAAATGGAATCGAACGGATGCGTCCAACTGCCGTCTTCGTTCGGATCGCTGACCTCCGAGTCCCCAGGCGCCGGATCGTACGGAGCGTCATCGTCCACGTATATGCCTTCGCGTTCCACAATCGGATTACCCACCCCGTCGTTGAAGAGCCAGTCGATATTTTCGATTCTCAAAGCCCGATCCCAGACGGCTGCTTCGTCTATCAGGCCGTCAAATTCCCGGCCCGGCTTGTCCGAGTTGCCTCCTATCCAGACGTTATCACTGTTTGCTGCGACGCCGCCGCTGTACGCCACGGCATTGGCATCCTCGATTCCGTCCACGAATATACGGATACTCCCTCCGTCGTACGTCCCCATCACATAGTACCATTCCCCAGGCGTCAATTCCGTCTCTCCGTTTATGGACCAATGGTCCGGTATGCCGGTGACGCCGAAGTGCATTGCCGTTGTGCTATAGACGGTCGAGAGCCGCCAGGCATCGTTACCTTTGGACAATATCGCGGTCCAGTCGGTCGGCACCGAAGTGATATTCACCCATGCAGCCGCACTGACCTCCTCGTTGACGTCGAATATCGAGGCGTTGCCGCAATCTACGTATGCCCCGCCCCCGAACATCAGCCCGCCGCCCCACTTGCCTGAGTCCCACACCGGCGATGTCGGGCTGCTGAACGTACCATGGTTGCCGTTGCCCGAAGCATCGCTGACAATGTTGCCCGAACCCTCTTCCATAGGCCAGTAGGCTATCAGGCCCTCGGTTATCTCCGGCGTACTCAGTGTCTGAACCCAGGCAGTGGACGAATAATCCGTCTCACGCATAAATCCATCGCGCGCCTTCACCCGGTAAGCATACCATGTCTCAGACGCAACCGGCGTATCAGTATATGATTCGCTCGCCTGCCATCCGCTGTTGTGTCCCGGCCCCGCAACGCATTCGAAGTAATACTGGATCTCGCCCGTACCGGTGGCAGTGGTTGCCGTCATTGAAACAGCCATATCGCTGATAGCGTTAGGTTCGCCAAGCCACGTCATCGGATCCGGACCCAACGGCGCCGAGACGGCCGGAAACTCGTACGCCCCCATATCAACGATATCGTTCATGTCGTTGTCGCCGTCTGCAATTCGTGGATTCCAGTCGAGGTCTACCGCTGGCCCGATGGAAGCGAGTGAATTGTGGCCCGCGTCTATACAAGGCGAACCTTCCAGAAGCCGGAAGTCCCAGCCACCGGCGTCTGTAAAGCAGGGATCAGTGGAGATTATCCCCAGGCTGGCTTCGCAAATCCCATCGCCGATATTGCAGAACATCACATTATCGCAGCCTACGCCCGCGACTTGATCGAACTGATTGTCCCAGATAATCGAATTGCCGATAGTCGTATCGATCCTCGAATAGACCCCGCCGCCAATTCCATCAGCCCCGTTCACACCTTCCCCGGGACCGCCCATACCACCACCGGGGCCGCCTGGGCCACAACTGTTCTGCACGATTGTGCAATTCGTTATGACCGTATCCGTAAATTCACTGTAAATGCCGGCGCCGTCACCGCCGTCACCCCCGTCTTCAAGAAGATCAACCCCTGTACCGCCTTCGCCGGTTGTGTTCACGCTTATCAGGCAGCCCGTTATTATCGCCCCGGAACCCGCCGAAATATAGACACCTGCCCCGTTACCGGCATCCGCACCCGGATAACCGTGCCCACCGTTGGCGGTCTTGTTCTGTGTGATTTCACTATTCTGTAAAGTCAGCACCGAATAGAAGCAGCAAATTCCGCCCCCATGGCCTGATTCGGCTCCAAACGAGTCTTCGGGGTTACTGTCGCCGCCTGTCTCATTCTCCGTGATTACGCAATCCCTGATTACCGCAGAAGCACCGTTGATATATATGCCGCCACCGTCCCCCCCGCGCCACAGCACCTCCCCGTCGGCGTCGAGAGTTCGGTTGTTGGCCACGATGCAGCTGTCGAGTTCAACAGAACCCCCGTCGGGAATCCGAATGCCTCCGCCAGCCTCCGCCATGCCGTTGGTGATACTCAAACCTCTTATGATCGTATTTGTCCCGTGAATCTCGATGACCGATCCAAGGGCCATCCCATCGATTATCGTTGTGCCAACGATGCCGGGATCATTCGGCGCGCTGCCGCTCAAAGTGCAATCGATGCCTGCGAATACGATATTCTCATAGTAGCTTCCCGGGGCAAGCACAATTTGGTCGCCGTTGTTGGCATCGTAGATAGCTGCCTGGATGGTCTCGTATTCACCAGGAACATTCAGCGCCCTGCCGCGCGTGGTTGTTGCCCACAATAATTGAATTACCCCCGCCGCCAGGATTACGCCGGTCACCCAAAGTCGTTTCACCCTCATTGCTTACCATCCTTCCTTCTCACGGTCTCCACAATGGAAAAAGCCACTCCGGCTGTTGCCCGCCTTGATAGCGCCGCATCGCAGTCGCGATCCTCTACCAGACAAAGACAAAAAAAAACCATATTATCCGCAAAACCAAACTGTCATTATACCATTTTCACCCTCAATGTTCAATAAAATCAGCGTTCATCCGCCAAAACCGCCTTTTCAACACTATTCGCCCTGAACTTTTCTCGCAACTTGATACAACTTCTCCCAAGGCAACACAGTATATTCACTATCCACCCAGATACCCCGTCGTATTTCAAGAAAAGCCGTGTGCCCGTCCATGAAAGCCATGTAGTGGTGGTCCTCCCGCCGGTGCCACTCCGCAATCTCCTTTTCTTCCACCGTCAATACATCCGTCGGTTTCCATTGGTTATACCAGCCGTAATCGCCTATCAGCAGCAACCGTGACGGGCTCGATATCCCATTGCGGTTCAGACCTGTAAGTCTCGCATTAACACCGTCGCTCAAAGCCGTAGTATCAGCGGTCATGGGAGAATACCAATATCCAAAAACGAACTTCTTTTCTCCTATAAGGAATATATTCGTTTGATAGCTGGTCCCTATACGAAGAAACACCTTCCGTCGCAACGCTGCACCGGGCATGCCGCCGCGATCCGCGGGACACTGAAAAACCTTTGCTTCACTGGGGCTTGTCAGGTTCGGATCGAGGTGCAGGTAGCTGTTGAGATAACGGTCGGGGATGTCTTTGTCACCGCGCCACCCGCCGTAATAAAGATTCGCATTACTTGCTCGGCGGGGAAAATCTCCGTTGTTCTCGTCAAGGTACAAACGCCACGCCATAGCCAACTGCCGAAGATTGCTTCCGCATCTTACCCGCCCGGCAAGCTGCTTTCCCTTGCTAAGGGCCGGTAGTAATATCGCCATCAGCATCGCTATGATAGCTATCACAACCAACAGCTCAACAAGCGTAAAGGCGAGCCGCTGCCTGATTTCTCTGACAATTCTGGATGATCGCCGGTTCATTCTTCCGGTCCTCCGCCTTCGACGGATACTGCCTCGTTCGGTGGTTCGATTCCGGCTCTTAACTCATAGAGCCTTGCACGCACAGATGTATCGAGCCAGTTGTCAACGGATACGCCGCATTGCTTCAGCTTCTTCAGAGTCTCATAGCTGTCTTTGTAAGCGTCGAGTGCCTGCAGACGATTTCCATCCTTGTGATAGTGTTCGCCGATAATGAATGATGCGAAACCTGTATTGTCATTGGAAACAGACTTCTTGAAAGCGGCCAGCTTATCCTCTATCGGCTTTTTATCAAGTAGAAACGCGGCAGCCTTGCTTTCTTTCGTCGTATCAACAATCCGGGCGGCGATATGTCGGGAATTTGAAATGTCACCTGAATTCCACGCCTGGAGAAACAGAGTAAACGTCAATCGTCTCACGAGTGTCGGTACTTTAGCTACAAGGCTGGCCGATTCCTGTGCGTGGCCCTGTGCTTGATTCAATGCCCTTTGACCACGCTTGTACAAATTAAAGCTTATCAGGCCAAAAGCGATAACAATAACAGCCAATAATGCGGCAACCGTACTTGTGTAGCGGTGTCGGCTGATAATCTTGCGCAGCAGGTACATAGTGCTGATCGACTTGACGCGGATAGGCCTGCCTTCGAGCCAGTTCTCTATATCGCTTTGCAGTTCCGCCGCGGACTGGTAGCGCCTCTCACGTTTCTTTGCCAGCGCCGTCAGCAGAATCGCTTCCATTTCGGAATTGAAATTCGGAATAATCTGCCTCGGCCTGGTCGGTTCGGCCTCCTGGATATTCTTCAGGGCCTCGAGAGTGGGGCCGCCGACGTCATAAGGATATTGGCCCGTCAGAAGCGTATAAAGTATCACGCCCAGCGAATAGACATCCGTCCGAACGTCGATCATGTTCGGCTGCCCCGATGCCTGCTCCGGTGACATTGTTGAAAGCGAACCGGCCCACTGCCCCGTCATCGTCACAACCGCCTTGTCGTCCGCCGCCTCGTCCATACCAACAGCCTTAGCCAACCCGAAGTCGAGTATGTGAGGTTCGCCGCGCTTATCCACGAGGATATTCGCGAACTTCAAGTCACGATGGATGATCCCCTGCTGATGGGCATAAGTTATTGCAGAACATATTTTGTTCAGCAACTCGACCTTCTGTCGGAACAAAAGCCTTTCGGCCTGAACATATCTTCGCAGAGGCTCCCCGTCGATATACTGCATCACGAAGTAGTATTGATGGTGAATGATCCCGCTGTCGCGGATGCTGACGATATTAGGATGGTCCATGCTCGCAATCAATTCCGCTTCACGCTCGAAGTAATATCGCGCCCGCTCCGATGCCAGCAGAGTCGGAAGCAGAACCTTGATTGCCACATGTGTCTTCGTAGCGATATGAACGGCTTTATAAACTACCGCCTGGCCCCCGCGAGGAAGCGTCTCGACAATCTTATAACCATCGATCATTGATTCGATAGATTTGTTGTAGTCCGGCACGCCACCTGAAACAATCGTAGCATCGCCGGCACGTTCGGTAGGGCGGTCCCCCTCGCGGATCGACTGTGTCTCGTCATCATCTGTTGAATACCGTGCCGAATAACTCTCCAAGCCCGACCCGATGTTCGATAGAGTCGCCTCCAGCAATTCGCGGCAATCCTCGCAAGTCTTAATATGAACTGCAAAATTACGGCGTTCATCTTCGCAACAGTCTCCCCTAATGTAGCGTTCGACAAGTTCGGCATCTGGACAGGCACACATATTACCGTCCTTCAATCTTCGCCTCTGTGAGACCGCCCAATCGGCCCCGCGGGCATTAACATCCCCCGGACTTTGTCATCGCTTCACGAACACAACCGTCGTAATATCATCCTGCTGGGCCAGTGGTTTCTGGAAGTCGGCTACGGCGTGCAGAACCGAATCCGCGATTTTTTCAGCGCCTCGGCCGCTAACGGTCTTCAACAGGTGCATCAATCGTTTTTCTCCGAACTGTTCACCCGTGGCAGACATTGTTTTGCCGACGCCCGCACTGCAGATTACCATCGCAGCACCATCGGGCAGTGTTGTCGTGTCCTCACGATAAGACGCCGCGGCGCCGCCCAGAACGCCGTCGCTCGATTCCCCGAGAGGACGAATCCTGGATCCCGAATGTACAATCAGCGGTGCCGTATGACCCGCATTGACATATTTGATTTCCCCGGACGCCACGTCTAACAATCCTAAGAAAAGACTTGCAGAAATGCCTTCAAGGCTGCTCCCAGCAAGATGCGAACTGACATGTCCTGCCGCTGCACCCGGAGCGCTCGAAAAAAACATCGTCGTCCGCAACAACGTCCGCAATTCCGATATCGCCATCGCTGCCTGCAGACCTTTGCCCTCAATATGCCCGATGGCGAATGCCAGCCGGCGCTTGTCCATCTTCCAAAGATCGCAATAATCACCACCAACCCAAATCACGGGCTTGTATCGCACCGCCGCCTCGAATCCCGCAAGCCCCGCGGGCACAACCGGAGCCAGCCTGGCCTGAATCTGTTGAGCAAGAGACAACTCGTGATCAAGACTGCTGCGCTCGGCCTTGATGTGTATCGGCGTCAGACTCTGACGCACCGACGCAACCTTCTCGGCCACGGCCGCTACGAACGCAAATGTTTCTTCCGGCGAGACCCGCCCTCCGCCGATTGGGATGTCGAGATACAGTAAATCCACCGTTTCAGCAGTATCGCCAAGGGGAGTGCAGATAGCCGCCCTCGGACTGTGCTCATCGACAACGGTAACAGTGACCTCAATGTCCGAAGAGTATATACTCTTGGCCATGATCGCTTCACCGCTCGAACGAACCTCATCCAGCACCCTGTGCGAGACGCGAAATGCCAGGTGCGACGGATACGCCCCGGATGAAATCTGCGCGATAGTATCATCGGCGCTCTGGCCGAAATGACATGCCAGAACGTTCGGTGTCTTTGGCAGCGACTCGCCCTTGCCGGGCACTCGAAGCACCGCCGCAACCGCCTTCGGCATCCAGGCCAGCCGTTTACACACCTCCGGATACAATGTCGATGAGTTCGTCAGTTGACTCAGCCGCTCCGTGATCGCATCTAATTGGTCCGGGCATGGCTTCATAGATACTTGGGCCGTCCCGCCCCTGCCGGAGATAATCTCCGTCTCGAAATCCTCCACTATGATATTCGTTCCCTGTACTGAGGCATCCGCCTCGACCTGATGGTCCGACGGCCCGCTTATCGACAGCGAAATCGGCCCCACGACAACCTGTTCCCCCGGCAGAACTGCGCAAGCATTGATGCGCCGTCCGTTAACGAATGTCCCGTTACTGCTGCCCAAATCCTCGAATATCCACCGTCCGAACGGGTCCTGGAATACCCGCACATGCTCCCGTGACACATCTTTGCTGTCGATTACAATGTCGCACCGCGGGCTCCGGCCGATAATCGTCCCTTCGCAATTCAGTTCCGCTTTACGACTTTTCCCGCCCTCGTCTATGGTCAGCAGTGCTCTTGCCATAGTCAGCATCCTTACCGCATAAAACCGCACTATTTACAACCGCGCACCGCAATATTCCGCAAGAAAACCGCGATACGCAACAAAAGGACTCGCGACTTATTAACCCCTTAATATACCCCGCAAACTTCCCCCAGTCAACAAAAAACCCCACGTTTTCACCCCATATACCACATCCGCCTCTTCTGTCATCCTCAGCGCAGTCTGTCCCCAGGGGCCGATTCTCCCTTGGGAGTCCATAGGACCGCAGTTTTGCCTTTTACACTTTCACCTTTAGCCTTCCTTCGCCACCCCTACGTCATTGCGAAGCCCGAAGGGCTCTGGCAATCTCTCACCGCCTGCACGAGTCACAAGCCACCCGCGTTCCGTCATTGCGAGGCCTGCATTGCAGGCCGTGGCAATCTCCAACCGCCTCCACGGCATACGCCTGCCCCTTAGTGCCTTCACGAGACACGAGGAACCATTGGTAGGGTGTGCACTGCACACCAATCGAATAATCATCCCCCCATTTCTGGCCTCACTACTAGCAAATAGACCCATTTTTCCTTGACTTTCAGTAGCCCGGCGGCTTACAATCAAGAAAGTCGTGAGAGGCCCTCGAGCCGTACAGGAGGAGCCAGGTCATCTTTGACTGTATCATGATTGCTATTCTTGGAAGGAGAAGAAAATGAGAAGGCGGGCGATCCTTCTGGCGATTATCAGTTCTGCTGCGATTCTCTGCCTTATCATAGTTCGAGCAAAGTTATTGGGCCGTCAAGCCGGCAGAGAAGCCGGGCTCCGAACAGCTCAAGGGGAATCCAGTGCAAGAAGGACACCGACTGGCTTGGGCGGAGAAGATGCAGTCGGCTCGCGGGATTCGCGGTTCGCGGTCGTCAGACTCCCGCTGGGGGTTAGTATCGAGGTTCCGAAGAATTGGTGGCTCTTGGACGGTGATATTAACTCCACGATTGAGACTGCCGGAGAAGCGGTCATGAATCTTGCTGGAATAGAACTTCCCGCAACTCAGAAAGTCAATCTCTTCCGCGCAAACTCGAACCCGCCCACAACCTACGCAAGTATTGCCATCAATGCAACTGACTCAACCATTTCTGCTGCTGAACTTTTGCAAGCCAGCGAGGCCGAGATTGGTGAACTAGCTCCGCTCATGCACCAGATGCTTAGCCAAGGCTTTGCCGCGCAAAATATCCAGGTAATCCGGTTTGATGGTCTTGTAAGAAAGATTGTCGATGGGCATCCCGCACTTGTGATTTCATATGTGAGGTCAGGCCCAAAGGGTGATGTCGTAGTGCAGATGACACGCCTCTTCATTGGCGGTAAGGAGATAAGCCTCAACCTCTCCTATCGCCTGAGCGAAACCCAAGTTTGGAGGCCCGTTGTTGATTACATGCGCACTACGTTTCGAGTCACCCGGCCCGAATCGAGTATCAGACAGGATAATTAGGAAATGGCAGAACAAGATGTTTTCTGCGAGAAGCTTTTTCAAAGTCTGTTAGGGTCTGCGCTGTGAAAGGCGCGTGATGATGAAAAGTATGAATAATTATTGTCCTGACCAAGGAAGAGAATGCTGAATCTGTACGATATACTTGCGCGAGGCTACTTTCCAAAGGAACTTCCGCCACCGTTTAGCACGTCTAACTTTTCAACTTTTATCAAGAGTCTTGGCCGCTCCATTCCTGCTGAATTAGCCTCCGACAGGTTCGTGTCAAAGTGCGCAGTGCATAACTTGCCCCGGAGTGGGCAGCTGCATCGAACCTTGGGAATACCAAATCCGGTCAATTTTTTCCGTCTCTCTTGCTTCATAAAGCGTAATTGGCGTGTGATAAGCACTCATACAGCAAAGTCCAGTATGTCGCTAACGACACCTTGCAAGGGATATAGAGGAAGGGCGATTGAGCCAAAATACATGCTTCAAGAACTACCGAAGCGGAGGGCCATGCTTCGCAGCCTGTCACGATATTTTCTCCAAACTGACATAAGTAGATTTTACCAAACCATTTACACACACAGTATTCCCTGGGCGCTTCACGGAAAGCCCGAGGCTAAGGCTGACAGGTCTTCGCAATTGATAGGAAATGAGCTGGACCGGCTTGTGCGTGAATGCCAAGACGGCCAGACAATTGGCGTGCCAATTGGCCCAGATACATCGTTCATTATTGCAGAGATCATTCTGTCTTCAATAGATGAAGTCCTTGAGAGAAAAGGGCTCAAGAATGCGATGCGGTACATAGATGACTATGACTTCGGTTTCCAGACATTGTCAGGAGCGGATGAAGCACTATGTCTTCTCGAAGAGACTCTCAACGACTACGAACTTGCGCTAAACCCAAGCAAAACAAAGATCATCACGCTACCATGGCCAACAGAGAATATAGCCATTTCTGAGCTTCGAACATTTAGCTTTCGCGAAGCTCCTGTCGCACAGCATTCAGATATTCTTCACTACTTCGACAGAGCTTTCTCTTACGCACATGCCAATCCAAAGGACGCCATATTGCGGTATGCCGTTTCGCGCCTAAGTGGGATTACTGTTCACCCGAGCAATTGGGAATTCTGCGAAAACCTCCTCCTTCAATGCGCAATTTCAGAGCCGGGTACGATTTCTTTCGTACTGAACCAACTGCTCAGTTATCAACAGCTAGAATATGACCTCCACAGAGACCACATCGGTGACGTCATGAATTCGATTATTGAGCAACACGCTCCCCAAGGCCACGGCGGTGACGTTGTGTGGGCTCTATGGGGCTTGATCGTCTTAAAACGGAGATTACGAAAGAAGGCAGCTACCCGTGCCGCAAAGATGAAGGATCCTTTCGTTGCCATCCTATTATGTGACGCAGATGATCATAAGCTGGTCCAATTAGGCACAGAGTGGGATTATCTGGCGTCGTTGATGTCAACCGAAGCCCTACATAGTGAAATGTGGCTATTCTCGTATGAAGCGAACCGGCGTGACTGGTTTGATTCATCAGGGAAGACAGATCATGTCTTGGCTAGTCCAACCTTTGCGCTACTGAAGAAGGCGGGTGTATCGTTCTATGACGAAAATCTTAGCGACACAATCGAACCTGAGGAGCCAGAAGGCTGGGCTCTGTCATCCAGTTCATACTAGGGAGAATTACAGGTATCCGGTACATCTTCTGCTAAAGACTCCCGGCAATCGCATTTTTACTCCGGCTCTTGGTGCAATCCCGGTGCTGTAATATCCAACCTTGACCCCCTTTCTTACCCCCAATTCTCCGTCCGGTCAAGAAATAATCTGCGTCAATCGTATCTCGTTTTGGTCATTTGAACATTCGCATTTCGATCCTGTTTCGGATTTCGAGCTTATGATTTAGGATTTCCCGGCCCCGCCGGACTACTCATTCACCCATTAACCCATTAACCCATCAACCCATTAACCCATCAACCCATTAACTTATTACCTCGGCGTTCTCGGCATTCGGCCGCATGTCATGCTGAGCAACGCGAAGCATCTGGCCATCGCGTTAAGCCAACGCGCCCTCACTCGAACCTATGTGCTTCTAAAGCACACTGTCACGAGGGGTGATTAAAAAGGGGTCATTTTTGCTCACTTTTCCTCAAAACAGCTCACTTTTTTGTCATTTTGCATCATTTTGCGTGCGTTTTTGACCACTTTTTTTCACGTTTTTCCTTGCCTACCACGCCCACCTTGCCCTGTTTAACACCACCACCGTCGTTTTTAGGCTAATATCGAAGGTCCCCCATTTGAAAAACCGCAATTTTCCCCGTTTTCCCCCCGAATTTCCGAATCCCTACCTTTCCACTATCCAATCCCCGCCGTCCGAATCACCTCGCCGATCCACCCATTCACCCATTTACTCATCTACTGCCCAGATACGCACTCGCCGCTTCGAGAACGGTATCGCGTCCGTTTGCCAAGTCCTCGGCGGTCTGCTTAACGGGCACGTCCGGTTCGAGTCCGCGCCTCTCAATGGGCCTGTCCAGAAACCCGTTGTAAGGCCGGACCGGATACTGCACCTTGAACAGGCTGTTTTTCAGCAGATATATCTCCTTCTTCGCCGAGGCCCCGGCGGTCGCCTCTCCGAAAAGTCTGGCGCGTTTCTTCGCAACGAACCACGATGTCCAGCCCTCCCCCGCACTTATGCATCTGCTGCCAATCAAAATCGCTATCGGCCCTGTATATTGAGGTCGAGTGCCCTGGTAGCCCGGCGTATCCGTGTAGAAGTTTACATGCGACGTTTGCCCATTGAATCCGCCGCCGGAATTGCCCCGGACATCCAGTATGAGCCCGCGAGCACCCTGAAGTTCGCTCAGCGCCTTATCGAGCGAGGCCTCCAGTCCGTTTCGAATCCGCCTAACATATATGTAGCCTATCTCATCATCGAGCATCTTGTAGGAGACATTCGCCGAATCCCGTATCCCCTCGATTGGGACAGGCAGATGCGGCACATAGCGTTGGCCGAGTTCCGCAGCGAGGTTGAAGGTCTGGGTGTTGCCTTTGGGGTCGATCATCTCGAATTTGACTTCTCGTCCCTTTTCCATTTGCCGCATAAAGCCGCGGAAGGCGAAATAACGCAGATAACGCTCGCTGGAAAAACCCCCATATTTCCTCATTTTCGCCATCGTTTTATGTATTACATCGCCGGCGTTCGCATCATCGACCTTAAGCACGGCCATGCCGATCTTGACGCCGGCCTTCTCCGCCGGTCCGCCGGGGTCAATGTAGTACACTGCGGCTCTGTCCCGGTCGTCCTCAAGGCATGAAAAACCCGCATCCCATTGCGGAGTCGGCACTTCCGGGACCTCGATAGCACCGGCAAGCACGTATGCGTGGCTGTCCTCCAGCTTTGCAACCAGTTCGATGCACAGCAATCCGAACTCCTCGTCCGTCTCGACCTCTTTCGCCCGCGGCAGCATATCCCGCCCAACCGCATCCCAGTCAATGCCCTTCAAGTCAAAACAGGGATAAGACAGGCCGAGCGTTTCATACAGCTCGGAAAACGCCGTTTCGTAGTCCACATCGTCTCTTCTGGCGGGCTTGCTTTGTCCCGACGGTGGTTGCCATTCTTCCCAATGCTCCGTTTCTTTCTCGAAGAGCTTCTTCAATTCCTTTGCACGCTCGGCAATTTTAGCGTCGGGGCTCCAGAGATAAGGTTCGACATAGAGGAGAAATTCGCTTTCCTGCGTCGTATATTTCACGCCCCAGACGATGCGATTGACGCTTTCATTACTGACAGCGAGCTTCGCAAGTCTTTCGAGTACCTCCGCCGACTTTTGCTGTATGCCTGCAAGGCCGTAATATACCGCAAAATGACGAGCGTAGCCTTGCGGCGAGTACGTTGCTGCAATCAGCATTTCAGCCGCTTTGTCGCGTACCGCAGCCTCTTCGTGATTGGCATAAGCGGCCCCGACCCAGCCGATGAGCATCGTCGGGTCGATCGTTGTCCTGCGGAGGCCTTTGCGCAGTATTTCCAGTGCTGTGATCGGGGGTGTTTGTTCGGTTTGCCTGTTTTTCCACCATTCGTCGAGTTCTTGCCCGGCTTCATTGCTGTCCGGGAAATACGATTCGAATATCCGAATCTCCTCGTTAGGGTCGCGGACCTCGGCTGCAAGCGAGATTGCAGCGGTCAGCAGGAGTACCGTTGCGGTGAAGATTGCCGTCTTAACGCGGAGCATAATAATGGCGTCTCCAAGACCGCGGTTGATCATAACAGCGGGGCCGAAACGTGTTAGATATTGCGTCAGTGCATTATATTCGGCAAACGCCGCGAACAAAGAGAAATATACGTTCACGAGCCGTGAAGGGCTTGTCCGGATACGCCGGCTGGAATTAAGACGCCTTGTGCAGATGTCTTTAATATAGATTGTGTGACTTTTAGCAGTTGTGTTTTTGGCGAATTTTGCGGCCTTGTCAGCCGTTATTGGCTTGCGGTGTGAATTGGGCGGAAATGCTCTGTGAGGCGTGAGGAGATGTTTGACTGGATTGAGGAATTTGCCTATATTACCTAATCTAAAAAAAGAAGATTGGGATTCGGCATAGGGTGTAACGTTTCAATAATCAGGCACACTATCCGGTTGAACGGCTTCAGAGGCTCGCTGCGGCACGGTGGTTTTGCGCTGCGAAGGGAAAAAAGTCGGCTCTTTGGCATAATAATGCGTTTTTTTTTGTAACAAGAAGGGGAGTTCGTGCGTCTGATACTGTAAGTGGATACTGCTTAGCCGAGTATGGGTATCAGTCGAGCGGAGTCCTGTCAGTGTGATTTCACAAGTACTGTAATTTAAGTGACTTACAGGGATAAACAGAAGAAAGGAGGCGGAACACTTTTACTGTCTTTTTACTTTACCCTGATACCCTATTTTGGCATTATGGAGGCTGTGTAAGTTACCGGCATCCAGTAGAGGGCTGTTTCTGTTCAGGCGGCCCATGCTTGACATAAGTTCCGTAATAATTTATACTTACAGGTTTATAGAACCTTTTATTATCTGAGGTAGCCTGATGGAAATGAACTCCAATGGGAGCAGCTACGAAAGGAAGAAATTAGGCCAGTTACTGTGCGAGAAATCGTATCTGGATGAGTCCAATCTGCAGGTGGCATTAGCCGAGCAGCAGGTTGAGCACAGACAGTTGGGCCAGATACTGCTCGACCTTGGCTATATCACTCAAGCGCAGTTGACCGAGGCGCTTGCTCTTCAAGTTGGTATCGAGCGGGTCGAGCTTTCGGATATGTCGATTGGGTCGGATGTGATCGGGCTTGTTCCTGCCGAGCTTGTCAGCCGGCACAATATTCTTCCCCTGTATCGTGAGAACGGCAGATTGGCTATCGTTATGACGGATCCTTTTCAGCCTCAGGTTATCGAGGACTTGAGACTGGTAACCGGCTGCTCGATAGACCGATTTTATGCCGATCCGACAGAGCTCGAGCATGCAGTAATGCGGTTTTACGGGAGCAAAGTCGCCCGGATGCTCGATGATCTTGTGCCGATCGAGCAGCAGGGCGAAGAGAAGCTGTCGGAAAGTGGTGAATACTCTGCGGCGAAGCTTCACGAGCTTGCCCGCGAGCCGTCGCTGGTGAACCTTGTTAACCTTATTATTATCGAAGCTATCGAGGCTCGTGCGAGCGATATTCACATCGAACCATTTGAGCACGAAGTTAAGATCAAGTACCGTATTGACGGTATTCTGGTTGAGAAGACGCCGTCGTCCAAGCGGCTTCAGGCTGCCATCGCATCCCGAATCAAAATTATGGGCGATATGAATATTGCCGAGCGGTTTGTCCCTCAAGACGGGCATATCGAATTCATGGGCAAGAATGGGAAGGTTGATATTCGTGTATCGACGATTCCGACGGTATTCGGTGAATCTGTTGAGATGAGGCTTCTGGACAGGAGCGCTTCTCTGATCGAGCTTCATGATTTGGGGATGGACGACGCCAGCTATGAGAGCTTCATGAAGTGCCTCAAGAAGACTCACGGCATCGTTCTGGTGACAGGCCCGACGGGCTGCGGCAAGACGACGACTCTTTACGCAGCGTTAAAGACTATCTATTCTCCCGGGGTGAAGATGATAACGATCGAGGATCCGGTCGAATATCGGTTAGAAGGCATCAACCAGATGCCGGTGAATGCGAAGCGAGGTCTGACATTTGCAACAGGGCTGCGTCACATTCTTCGTCACGATCCCGACATCGTTATGGTCGGCGAAATTCGTGACCGCGAGACGGCTAATATTGCGATTCGGGCGGCGTTGACGGGCCACCTGGTGTTTTCAACTCTTCATACCAACGATGCTCCCGGCGCGGTTACTCGCTTAATCGATATGGGGGTTGAGCCTTTTCTGCTGGCGAGTTCTCTGGAAGCAGTTTTGGGGCAGCGTCTTGTTCGCAAGATTTGTCCGCATTGCAAAGAGAGTTACGAGCCCGACGCGACTCTTATGAAGAACCTGAACGGGTCGATGAAAACGGATAACGGCACAGTGTTCTATCACGGCGCCGGCTGCAACGAATGCGGTCAGACGGGGATGTCGGGCAGGATTGGGATATTCGAGATGCTCCGGATAACCGGCAAACTTCGCGAACTGATAGCGGGCAAGCCTACTACGGAACAGATCATCAAGCATGCCCCGGCCGATCATGTCAGTATGGTTCATGCCGGTATCGCGAAGGTTCATCAGGGGCTTACAACTCCGGAAGAGGTATTCAGGGTAGCAAAGACGATTTCTGAAGACGATTAGCGAGACGGGTTTCTATTCGAGAGTTGATTTTGGGCAGGTTCAGTTACAAAGCAGTTGACAAGAGCGGCGGGCATGTTGCCGGGACGGTCGAGGCCTCCGATCGCAAAAGCGCGGTGGCGTTGCTGGCGGAGCAAGGCCATTTCGTTACGGAGTTGGCGGATAAGACCGGCAGGGCGGCCGGCGAAGGCGAGGCGCAGAGTTCGTTCGGTCTTGAGAAGTACTTTAAGCTGGGCTCGGGCAGGGTCACGAGCAAGGATCTTCTGGCTATGACGACTCAATTAGGAACTGCTCTGCGTGCGGGTCTGCCTATGCTCAACGGTCTTAAATTGATTCTGGAGCAGCAGCACAAGGCTGGAATGAAGGATATGCTGGGCGATATCGTCGATAAAGTCAGTTCGGGGCAGTCTCTTTCGGACGCCATGTCGCGTCACGGCGAAGTTTTCAGCCCGCTTTATCTTTCTATGATTCGTGTCGGCGAGACGGGCGGGATTCTGGACGATACAACGAGCCAGTTGGCGGGGATACTTACGCGTGACGAGAAGATCAAGACGAGCATGAAGAATGCGTCGGCGTATCCGATGTTCGTTCTTGCAATCGGTATGGTTTCGGTGGCGATCATTATCGGCTGGATACTTCCCAATATAATAAAGACGATAGATGTCGGCGTGGCATTGCCTTGGCCGACTCGGCTGCTGATGGCTACGAGCAGTTTTCTGCGGATGCTGTTTACGAAGTTTTACGGCTGGGTCGCTCTTGCGGTTATGATCGGCGGCGTTTACAAGCTGGCGAGATGGACCAAGACCAAGGGGCGGCTGGAATGGGATTCGTTTAAGCTTCGGATACCTGTTTTAGGTTCCGTTCTTCGGACGATAGCTGTCGGGCGGTTCGCCCGGACTCTCGGTGCATTGACCAAGGGAGGGGTGACTATTCTGGATGCGCTGGCGGTGGTGCGTGACACTCTTGGCAACGAGGTTCTCGGCCGGGAGATCGACGTTGTGGCGGAAAAGGTCAAGCGCGGCGAGCCTCTGGCCGAGCCTTTAGGCGAGTCCGGTCTGTTTCCTCCTTTGCTGGTGCAGATCACTTCCATCGGGGAACAGACAGGACGACTTGACGAGCTTCTTTTGAACGCAGCCGAGACGTTTGACTCCGAGGCGGACTCGGCGATAAACAGATTTATGGCGATATTCCCGGCGCTTTTGATATTGCTGCTGGCTATTGTTGTGGGCTTTATCATCGTTGCGACGCTTCTGCCTATCCTGATAATGCAGCTTGGGGGCGGGGCGCTTTAATTGAAAATTTAAGAATCAAATACCTATGGTACAAGCACCTAAGGCACAGGCACCTATGGCACAAGCTGTAAAGAGCAAAATTGCGGAATCCCCTTTTGGGGGCAGGCGACAATGTCGAGATGGTTTTTAACTTAGTTAGTAGTGAGGTTAAAAAAAAGAAAGGTAGCCAAATGGATCGCAAGAAGCAGAAAAGAAAGGGATTTACGCTTGTCGAACTGCTGGTTGTAATCGTAATCATATCGATGCTTGGCGCGTTCGCAGCGCCGAAGCTGTTCAAGGCGATAGGCAAGTCGAAGCAGGATCTTGCAAGGCCTCGACTGACTCTTATCGAGGATGCGCTGGAGCGATTCGCGATTAACTGCGGGCGTTATCCTGATGACAGCGAGGGGCTCGAGGCTCTGATTGTGATGCCGGAAGACCTCGAGGGGAAGTGGAGCGGGCCTTATCTTAAGCGAAGCCTTCTTCTGGATCCCTGGGACAATCCTGTAATCTATCTGGCCGAGGGCGAAATCAACGTTGGGAGCTACGATTTGATAAGTCTCGGCGCGGACGGCGAAGACGGCGGCGAGGGGGAGAACGCAGATATAGTCAACGATTAGCAAGGTCACAGC
The DNA here is from genome assembly GCA_016932835.1 of Sedimentisphaerales bacterium. GTDB lineage: Bacteria > Planctomycetota > Phycisphaerae > Sedimentisphaerales > Anaerobacaceae > JAFGCD01. The sequence continues at coordinate 1,065 of JAFGCD010000056.1, read as the reverse complement.
GTGCAGAATAGAAAGTCCAACATCCGAGTCGAAGTTCGAGCGTTGCCGCGGGCGGGCGAGGGATTCTCGCTGATCGAGCTTCTGGTTGTTATTGCCATCATCGCAGTCGTAGGCGGCGCGGGTATTGGTCTTTATGCGGGGACTTCCGGTCGGCTGCAGGTGGATAAGGCTGCGAGGGATTTTCTCCTGACGGCGAAGTATGCGCGCATTATGGCGATCGAGAAACAACGAGAATACAGGATACAGCTGGACAGTGCGAACAACGGTTTTTCTCTGGTGACGAGCGAATGGAACGAGTATTCGGAGCAGACCGAGGAGACAGTGGTCAGGGATTACTTCTGCAAGCCGGTGGAGTTCGACGAAGGTATAATTTTTGAGGACATAAAGGTTGTTCCGACGGGTGGGGAAGAGGATGACGAGGAAGAAGAACAGATAATCAGGTTCTCTCCCGACGGCAGCGCCGAGGCTGTTGTGGTGCAGATCGGCGACGGCCGAACGCATTACACGGTTTCGATCAGCGCTTCCACGGGGAAGGCAAAAATAGTCTTCGGCGCCGTTGAAAACACAGAGATCGGGACTATTGATCTGGATACGCAATGATTACGAAGCGAATGCGAAAGACATCCGGTTTCAGTCTTGTCGAGACGCTTGTTGCGGGCGTTATCGTATCGGGCACCGTTCTGGCTGTCGTAGCCACGAATACGATGGCGTTGCGGACTACGAGGCTGAACAGGCAATACGAGACAGCGGCATCGCTTGCGGATAAACAGCTAAGCCTGATCGATTTCATCGGTATCGATGATTTCGTGGATGCGGGGCGGCTTGAGGGCGTATTCGAAGACTATGAGCCCACGTATTACTGGGCGGTGGAAACGGAATATCAGGATATCGACAGCCTTTATCTGGTTAGGATAGTTGTTAGCTGGCTTGACGGCAAGCATCCGCACAGCCTGACGGTGGATACTATGCTGAACGGGCTTAGTGCTTATGTAGAGGAGGAAGAAGATAGCGAAGATACCGGCGGCGGTGGCGGCGGGTCAACGGGCGGCAGTTCTGGCGGCGGCT
>JAFGCD010000055.1 GCA_016932835.1 Sedimentisphaerales bacterium | reverse complement strand
GTCTTCGAGGACTTCCCAAACTTCGTGATAGCAAACACTTAAAGCAATAACTATTGAAAATTGGAGTAGATTTTTATCATAGGAGAACATGATGAAACACGTTATTGTATGCACCGTCGCGGCACTGAGCATTCTGATATTTGCAGTACTCTGCAAGGCCGAAACCAAGGTACTAACCGACGGCAAGGGTATGGAATCCGCCCATACGTTTACCTTCGACGACAAGGAAACACTGGCGGATTGGACAATCACAAGCGATGTAACCATCGATTCGACCAAAGGCCGCGGCGATGGCCGAAGTTCGCTCAAGGTTGCTCCCGGCGGCAAGGCCCTGCTCAAGCTCCGCGACGGCGACGAATCCGGCAAAGTGGAAATATGGGTTTATGACGACGGCACTGTGCCTGAGAATCCTAAACTCGGTCGTCTCGGACCCAGGTGGGGCCTGGTCCAGAGCGATGGAAGACTGCTGGCTGTCGGCATACTCTACGCCGCCTATCTTGGCGGTAATGAGGGTTATACGGCAACTGCCTGCAACGGCAGGGACTGGTTCGACCAGTTGTCCTGGCTCGGTGTCAATCGCCGGCCGGCTGGCTGGCACAAGTGGACCTTTGACTTCGATCCTGAAGTGGGCCTCCAGCTCTTTCACAACGACAAGCAGGTCAATTCCCCCGACGCGCGCAAAACGGGCTTAGAGGGCTTCAGCGCTTTCGCCGTATGGGGCGATCAGGATAAGGGCCGCAAGCAGACAATCTGGTTAGCCGACCTGTCCGTTACATTGGGCGGCCCGGTGAACCTCCCGCCCACAATCGAGGCCGACCCCTACAACGAAAAGACCGTTGCCGCGGAGACGGCCCCAAGCCGTCCCATCATTGTCTATACCGAAAAGAATGCTCCTCCTGCGCCCAAGCTCGAAGACCTGCCGCAAAAGCAGAGCGTCTCGCAGTACGGCATTACCTGGACGTTTGAGAAACCGACTCGTGTAGGGCAATTCGTTAATGGCGACTGGTACGTGGTCGGGCCGGTTACTGTGAAGGTAATAGACCCCAACCCGCTGTACGGCAATGAAATCCCCAGAGCCGAGCTGGACAGCATGGACAGGCAGCGCAGCCAGGAGCATCGCGTGCGCAACGGCTTCATGCTCAATCCTCCTGCAAAGATGGAGGTCGCCTACGACAGCGGCGTGCGAAACTGGTTCACGCCGTCACTCATTCAGCACCTGCCCGTGGCAATGAAATCCGGCGATTCGCTCGTCTCCACGATTAGTATGCCGAAAAATCTGATTCTGCACGCTCAACTGCGAAACAAAATTGAGCGCGGCGTCGATGACAGCAGCCCCATTCGCACTGCTGCGGTTCTGACCTGTGTGGGCGAGCCTCAGCCGCCCGATGCCTTTCGTCCGGCCTTCTGCGACCGCGAGCAGAGAATATACCTGGCCCGGAACCTGAAGCGGGACCTTTTGCCTGCGGCCAAGGCGACTGAGAGCATACCCGCAATTCAGCAGTATATCCGCTTTACCAGACGTCCCTGGGTGGGAACATGCTTCTTCGGCTTCGAAGAGCCGGTGGAAAACATGCCGCAATACGGTTTGGAGTACGGGCGAGTGGCAGGCATCTCTGCACTGCTGCTCTGTACAAACCTCGAGCCACAGCAGAAAGAACCGCTGCTGGTAAACCTTGTTCAGGTGGGTATCGACTTAGGAGGTATCATTCGCGCAGGGCATCCGGGCTGGACCGGCTGGGGCGGGCACGGCAGCGGCCGCAAGCTGCCAATCGTATTTGCCGGCCTCCTCCTCGGCGACGACCAACTGGCCAATATCAACAAATCCTTTCCTAAGGCAAGTTTCGGCGAGGATGAGCAGACCGCCTACGGTCCTTGCTGGACCGGGGCGAAAGTTGTCTTTGCAGGGCATTCCGGGATCGATGCCGCCTCCGGGCAAGGCCGTTCCCGCGGCAGCGAATGGGGACCTTACGAGCATACCCCGCCTTCACAGTGGGGCGACGGCCAGAATACCAGCGAGAGTTACCGCAGGTGCTGCACGAGCATCGGATGGGTCGCACAGGCACTGGCCTTGCGTCTCATGCACGCCGAGAAGTCCTGGAACCACGATGCCTTTTTCGACTATGTGGATCGCTGGATGTACGAAGACGACGCTGCTTTCGTCAAGAAGATCAAGGAAGCGACCGGACGCGATCACGACAAAGACTGGGCGCGCCAGGGTCAGGCCTGGGACGCATTCGTCAATGAGATGTGGGCAAAACACCGGCCGAGACTCGAAACGCCGATTGACGGGTGGAAACAAGAACACGATGAAACCCGCTATCGTAAGGCCATTGCCGAATAATCCCCGAAGTTCTTCCCGTCCGACACATAGGCCGTACGCGTCGGGAAGTTCTTTTTGCCGGGCCGATTCAGGACCGACCGTATAATTCCGGTCTTATAATACATATCCGGTTGTGTCGCTGTGAAGTTCCACCGAGATAAGGGCTTGTCTTCTGAAAATCGAAAGCGTTGAAGTTGCAGTCCCCGGTGTGGTATTATCGAAATCGTGGCGTGCAGAAACAAACATTATCAGGTTAAACAGGAATTCAGGATGAATCACAATAGAGGAATCGCGATTTCGAGCATATTGACGCTTTCACTGGTTTTTGCCGCCTCAACTTCTGGAGGCGCATTTGCGCCATGGGCTTCCAACACCGATCCCACGGATGTTCCGAAAAGTCACGTTCAGAATGTCACTTCTTCGCCTTTGACCTACAGTATTACCCAGGGCGGCACTATGGACGGGAAGATGTGCACTACGCTTCCCGGCGTATGGGAGCCATACGAGCAGACCTGGGAATCGAACCGCTCGATACGCATGGAGAATGTCGGAACGTCAAACGTAATAAATCCCTGGCTGAAGACAGGCCCCGTCGATTTCTTTTCCCAGCAAACTATAGCGAACTCGGTTGTGGCGGGACTTTCGACCGAAAGGGAAAAAGCCCTTGCCATATTCTACTTCTACACTACCCATCGCTACCATAAAGGTAACGGTGATAACGGGGCGCAGGGCGACGTCTCGCAGGCGATCAACGTATTCGGTTTCAACACCTGCGGCAACAGCACGCTGTGCATATCCGACCTGCTCGACAAGGCGGGAATTCGTAACTGTATATTCAGTCATTGCCCCGGCCACGTCGTCCCTCAGGTCTTCTTCGACGGCAAGTACAACACGCTTGACGGCGATATGGCCACCTTCATGCTGATGCGGGACAACCACACTCTTGCGAACGAGCTGGATTTGGTGCGGGACCACGACCTGATTAAACGTGTGCATCAGTACGGAATCATGAGTTCTATGAATCCTGTCAAGAACAACGAGGATTACGCACAGTATTACACGTGGGAAGGGAACACGACGGTGCAGCTCGACGGCTGGGCATGGTGGAATATGGGCATGGTCCTGCGTCCGCACGAAGCCATTGAATGGAGATGGGGGCACGAGACTCCGGCCAAATATCATGGCGACATGGCGGGATATCCTCCGACAGTGCCGGATACAATCTATAACGGCCTTTGGGAATATGCTCCGGACTTCACCAACGACTCGCAATGGCGGACCGGCGCGACTGCAACTAACATTACGAACGATGGCGGCGTACTGACGGCTACAGACGAAGGTACGGGAACCATTATCTGGAGCATGAAAGCGCCTTACCAATTCATAGGAGGCACGCTTTCGGCATCTGGCAACGGATGCACTTTCGAGGTCGGCTTCATAGATTCTAAAGACTGGAGAAAGAAGGTTTTCATGCCACTGGCGACGTTGGCCGAGTTCGACGGCAAGTTCCAAGGCCGCACGGCCGATACGCGAGAGTACTGGCTCCGATGCACCTTGGCGGGCAAAGCCTCCTTGAAAAACATCAATATCAAAAACGATATCCAGATGGCGCCTCTGGCCATGCCGTCCATGACCGTTGGAGACAACAAATTCACGTACTTAGAGCACACCGACGACAAGACCGGCACAAACGCATCGAGGAATCTGACGATCACGCACACCTGGGTCGAAAGGTCGAAAACACACTCTCCGAACGCGCCGGCTTCTCCTGTCTATCCGGCTAACGGAGGCGAAAGCGACGGTACCGATGTGGTGTTCGAGTGGAAGGCCGCCACGGACCCCGACGGTGACGCTATCACCGATTATCACTTCCAGCTTTCGGATCGTCCCGATATGAGATGGCCTATGTCTGCCAATTTCGACAAATACATATCGAAGACGCCCGACAAAGGCAACGCCCGCTACACGCTGCCGCGTCCCGGCCTTGTGACGCATGGTACGACATATTACTGGCGCGTGAGAGCGAAAGACTCGAACGGCGTCTGGGGGCCGTGGAGCAAGACCTGGAGTTTTATCGCGCAGGGGCCGGCATATCCCATAGACGTGGCGATGAAATACGATCCGGATACGGCAGCAGGCACATTGACATGGAACGCCAATCCGGTGGGAAGGCCGCCAGTCAAGTACAGGGTATATGGCAGCGACGAACAGGGTTTCACGGTTCATGACGCTCCATACGATGTCAAGCTTGGTGATACGAAAGAACTCGAAAATCCTTTTCCCGCCAACTTCGTGGCTGAAGTCGCGGGAACCTCTCTTGACGTGATAGGCGTCGGCAATGAGCTTCCCAATGCTAACAAAGCTTACTACCGTGTCGTGGCGGTGGACGGCAACGGCAAAAGAAGCGGGGACTCGGATTATGTTGAAGCTCCAAGGCCGTTCATCTACAGCACGCCGGTCGTGAACGCTCCGGCAGGTCGGCCATACAGCTATCAGGCCAAGGCGATCCGTTCAATAGGCGACCTCAGAAGGAGGGATAATACCAAGCCTAAGCCGGGAGCCAGATTCTGGAAAATTGAGCAGCTTACGTTTTCGCTTACACAGAAACCAGGCTGGATGAGAATCGATGCCGAGACGGGGCTGATAACGGGCACATCAGACGGGACGGGCGGCATGGTAATCGTCAGCGTGACTCTCACGAAAGAGCACCGGCTTGTGCATGACAAGAATAATATCGTATGGGGAAACGAATACGAACAGAGTAAAACCTATGAAACAGCAGGCCCTGTAACGCAGCAGTTTGTCGTAAACGGCACAGGAGAACAAAAGTGAATATCAAACATTTGCCAATCCTTGCGTTTATTTACCTTTTAGGAGGATCCGTCTCGGCCCAGGTGAATTTGCTGCCCCTGGGGAGTTTCGACCATCCCGGCGTCAATACCGAGTGGGCCGAAGGATTCAATATTCCGAACAACCAGGAATTCAAAGTAGTCGTCGAAGAGGGCAAACGCTTCTTGCGCATCGAGAATCGCGACCCCGGGCGTCAACTCGACTACGTACACGCTTGCGTGCAAGTCACCCCGGAGATCGCATCCTTGACCGTCTCGGTCCGCATGAAAGCCGCCAACCTGAAGACAGGCAAAGAAGGCTGGCATACGGCCCGCGTGGCGCTGATGTTCGAAGGCGGCTCCTTCGGCTATCCCGCGGAGGTCCCCGAATTGAAGGCCGATTCGGATTGGGTGACGAAATCGGTTGAGCTGAAGGTTCCGCAGGGAGCGACGCGTCTGAATATCCAGCCCGCGATGTTCTACTGTACGGGCGTATTCGAGATCGCCGACCTTACAGTTACGCCCCGTTTAGTAAAGTCAACGCAGTTGCAGGACGCGGTGCTGCCTGACGGTATCTCGCTTGACTGGGACAAGACGAGCGTCAAAGCGATTAATACCAAGAGGTCGCAGATATTACTCGATGGCATTTGGCGGTTCATTCCCGCAGCCGAGGTTGCTGATGCCCCTCCGGAAGTGGGATAGGCATATATCAAGGTTCCGGGAAATTGGCAGGATCGCTCCGGCAGACGCTCTGCTTTTCTGACGCTCGGCGGAGGACCGCTGTGGGATCTCTATGACGGGGCGATGGTGTCACGCGCCTGGTACGAGCGTGAGGCGACAATCCCTGCCGAATGGCAGGGTCGCACGATCAGTCTGCGTTTTGAGCGTGTATGTACAGACGCGATGGTCTATGTGAACTGAGAATTGATAAGCTTGGAGCGGTGCGTTTCTAACTGCCGAGTATCCTCTCGACTTTTCCTTGGTCTACTTCCATTATATACTGAATTCCGCTGATTTTTTCGGCCTCTCGTGTCAAAGCTGCGATATCATCTCGCGCTATATGTTCCACAGCAAACTTTCGGCTGCCTGCCATTAGCTGGCGGAGACCTTGTGCAAGACGTTCATAATAGGTGTATAGTCCTAGCGCTCCGGTCGGGAGCTTTTCGAATTCCTCGTCACCGATTTCTTGCCGCAAGGCACTGGCGGTGACGAAGATTTCATCCTTTGAACTCCCGAAGCGCTCGACGTACACCGGAATCTGGTTTTCATCTATTGTACGTCCTATCGTCTTGCCGACCATTGCCGCTGCGATAGGGCCCCGAGCCATTCCAATCAGTTTGACAAAGGGTGCACCCAGTGCGAGCCCCTTGAAGATTTGGTCCTCAAATGTGAATCCACCGGCGACGGCCAACGCCGGTAGATGCGCACCTTTATCGGCGAGGCGCTTGGCATACTGGTATAGAAGGGAATGCAAGCACACCGGAGGCATGCCCCACTCATTCATCATGCGCCAGGGGCTCATTCCGGTCCCACCACCTGCCCCGTCCACCGTAAGTAGATCAATCTTGTATCGAGAGGAAAACATTACGGCCCTTGCAAGATCAGCCGGTCGGTAAGCTCCGGTTTTCAAAAACACATATTTGGCTCCTGCGCTGCGCAACTGCTCCACCCTTTCGGCAAAGGATTCTTCCGTCACCATCCCCACTCGGGAATGCCGCTCGAACTCCTTGAAGGCTCCACGCTCAAACGCTTTGATCACGTTCGGGTCGGTCGGATTAGGCAGGACTACGTAACCTCGCTCATACAATAGTTGTGCTTTTTTGAGGTCGTTAATTTTCACCTCGCCTCCGATGTCCTTGGCGCCTTGGCCCCACTTGAGTTCGACGCATTCCACCCCGAGTTTCTCGATAGCATACTCCTGGGCGCCCAAG
>JAFGCD010000054.1 GCA_016932835.1 Sedimentisphaerales bacterium | reverse complement strand
TATCGGTTAAGTGTCAGATCAAGTCTTAGCTAATACACATTCAAGCTACACCGCATGCTTCACTGATTTCACAGCCCTAATAGCCTCCTCAATCTCAAGCTCCTGCTGAGAAAGGGGTCGTCTCCCTGGTTCGTTGATGGCGGTTGTCTTCTTGAAGATGATGCAGTACTCATGCTTTATTGGCGGGTCTTCAAGCTTACCATACGTTCTTCGGTCGCTCGTACAGTTGTGTTGAACCTTGATTATGATGCTCCTGAGATGCCGTGGATATGAAGGCAGACCCGGCTGTTCTCGGTCGCCCCTATCCCCGTCAATCGCTCCACTTTTACAGTTGGCGCACGTGGCCTCCAGTTGCCGGAGTCGCTTTCAAAATCCCAAGTGATAGGCTGCCCAGCCGCCCCTACCCCAATTGAAACCATCAGACATACAAGGCTGATCTCTATCCGCATGCCTATTTCTCCTATTGGTTGCATCCATGTTCGTCAAACGGCCCGACGCACTGAAAAGGCCCCAAGCCATTATTCTCTGTCAAAGCCCTCCTCCCGAGCCGGTGACCGTGCTCCGATCTGCGGTCTTGACGTCAGAGTGCCAGAAGCTCTTGTTCGCCACGATCTCGGTCCGCCAAGTTACCGCCTCGGAATCCGTCGCCCGGATCCGACAGTTGGAGCCGTCGAAGGCATCCGTACCCATCTGCCAGTAGATGAACGCCTTGAGCCTGCCGTATTTGGCGTTTGTTCGAACCTCGGTGAAGAAGTCTCTGAACCAGGCATCCCTTCCCCCCGTCTGTGGGTGCACACCGAACTCGGTGAGCACCACGGGCTTGTCCGGGCTCGTGGCGGCGATCTCGGCCCACATGGTATCGACGACCTCTGCCCACTTCTTTGTTGGTCTGGGGTCATCACTCTCACCGGCGACCGCCGGATAGACGTCGATCGCGTGCCAGTCTACACAGGCATCGCCAGGGCAGAAGAGCTTATAGTGGTCCCTTGTTTTCTGCCCCGGCCAGAACAGCACTGCCGCGCCGGCCACCCACGTGGCGATGCCCGGCGCCATGGACTCTATGACATCATGGATGTGCTTGCACATGTCCCGGTAGCGTTCCGGGCCGTCCAGGCACATCTGATCATCTTTATTGGTGCAGCCGTAAGCGCCATATGCGTCGTCGACCAGTTCCCTGACCTTCTCGCCATTGGGACCGTAGCCGCCGCCGTCGAACCCGATCTGCGGTTGCAACTCCGGCTCTCGCGGGTAAGCCAGCATCATTGGCACGTTGGCCGACTTGATCGCATCGGCCACGTCCACGAGCAGTTGATCGGCCTGACCGTCGATGATTTGCTGCGGCGAGTGCTTCCTGGACACCACGTCGATCAGGACCACATAGCCCTTCTGGTTGAGCCTCTTGAGGCAGGCGGCATCGATCGAGAACGGCTCGCTTTCGCGACTGATACAGACCCCTCCGCTGGTCAAAGCCACCTTGACACCGAGCGCGTCCTCGAACTCCTTCACCCCAGGCTTGCTGCTATTCTCCCTCCAGTCGTAGGCGCCAAGATAGATCCCGTTCAACGGCGCGATGACCTTCAACCCCGTACCATCGCCGCTGCCCCTGGCGCCCTCAATGGTATTCTCGCCGGAGCAGCCGCAGGCAAGTAAAAGCAATGAAAGCAACATGATTCTCATGACATTCATTTTCATCTCTTGCTTTGGGCGCGAGTAGCCGGGAACTTCCTAATCGGTGCTTCTGCACGCGCCATAGTGAATAATACCACAATTGGAACGGCGACCTCAACACCGGTGTAACTCAAGATTCAACGTGTGGTCAACATCGAGCTTTGGAACGTCCTTGCTTCATCCTCCCGTTTCTTCCACAAAGAATGGCTTAGGCCGCCTTGACGGGTCTTCATAAGCCCTATAGTAGCGAGAAATACGGTTCACTCGTCAGCGACTGCTTGAAAAGGGCCGGTCAACTCAGATTCTTTGGATACACCGCTTCGAGGCCCGCTCGTCCGTTCCGCACACAAGACTGATTTGCCCATCTGAAAAGGATAGAGCTATCGCTAACCCGTGGGAAAAACCGCAACCGAAAATGGTTGCGGTGAAAGAATAATAGAAATCACCGATGTGAGGGAAAGAGCACAACTCTCTTTCTGCTTGCATCGATACCCAGGCTCAATTGTGGATTGGCCGGCATCGGCAGGAACTCGTTTCCCTCTTCATCGGACGACAACCATATCTCGAAGTCATCTTGCGCGCCACACTCCGCTAAGGCGTCCAGCAAGCTTACGGCAGTCATGATGTTAGTATTGTGTTCTGATTCTTCTGGCATAAGTATTGCCTCCTTCTGAATGAAATGTGGACAGCGGTCCCTATGAACCGTTCTGCCCACAATTGTCAGCAGCTCGGAGCAATGGTCAGCTCCGAGGTCAATAGGTTGAACTGAAGATCCGGATCGACCGGAAGGTGTCGAAGATATCGCGTGAATTGCGAGACCATTAATCCGGCGGCGATGTTGGCACAGTAGATCGTGGTCTTGGCCGTGCAAGAGCCGGTGTACGCCTCTTCCGCTGAGAACAGTGTCTTGGGGTAGTGGTACCTGGAGTCGCTGTCACAGGCGGTCAGAATACGTAGCACCTCTGCGCTCATCCGACCATCACAATAGAACAGGACCTTGTCGGCTACCGCTCCCCAGATCAACTGGCGGACTTGGATTGAGTCGACACAGCAGAAGACTACATTGCCAATCTCCATGCTCCGGCGAAATCGTTCTGCCAGCTTATGTACTACAACGCTTGAATCAAGCCACAGGCAAGTTTTGGCTGTGGCCTCGACTTTCGGCATTCCAAGCTCCATTTCGGAGTATCCCTGGCTTGCCAGATTACTGATTTCGACTGTGTCGTCATCGATGAGCTGTAGCCATGGAATGCCAATAGCAGTCAGTTGCAGTGCAACCTGCCTGCCGACAGCGCCGACGCCTATTACAGTGGCCTTGCAGGCATCGATCCTCTCAGCCGGCACGATATCCTTTTGCCGGCTGTACCTTTCTTCATTTCGTTGTGGTCTCATAGGAACATCACCTCCTGTTCATCCTCCCAGAGCTCAGGCCTCTCAGCCAACTCATCGAGGATGAACTGGCGCTCAGCCGGCTCCATATTCTCGAATTCGTTGATGAAGTCGCAGGGCAAAGCATAGCCGGAAAGCTCGTTCCTGGTTGCTTCCGTCTGTTCGCAAGGCTCTTGTTTGAGCCAATCGAAGGCGCTTATATTGGCAGCGTACTCAGTATCCCAAAGCTGACGGTCACTTCCGCCGAAATCTCTGGTGTAATCGACCTCAGTAGGAATCAACACCTGGCCACCGGGGCCTACATTGAAGCTAAGCCTGGTGTGAGTATTGTTATTCTGAGCGATGACAAACATCACTGCCCATTGACACGCCCCGAAGACACGCTGAAAAGTCGTTTCATCGGTCGCACTCGGCGTAGGTGAATCCCCGGGATGGCTATGCAACCATATTCTTGCGAACTGCTCCGGCTTTCTGCCAAGATCCACCTGGGCATCAAAGAAATCAGCCACTGCCTCGTCGTCGAACCTGACGCTGACGGCGCTTACTTCCTGCTTGACTGTGATGAAATCATTGACAAAGAGCAAATCACCCGGCTCTGTGATTCCAAATCCGCCCACTTCGTTGTCTGACTTGACTCGAAAGTACAGCAGCTTCGCCCAGGCCGTGGGGCTGAATCTCAGGGCGAGCTTCTTGTGTCTTTGTTTCTCAGCCTGCCAGTCTGACTTCGTCAGGCTTTGTTTGAGGTTGGCTTGTTTTTGTGTTTTGGTTTGTGTTTTCTGTTCGTTGTTCTTCATTTTCGTTCTCCAATTCTTCTCTGCACGTTGGGCAGAGATCATCTTCGATACAGGATTCACAGCACAGTTCCTCACAATTGCTGCACCTGGTGATGCAATTCGGACAAGCCAGCTGTTCACAGTGCGGGCACTGGCCGCTGCAGCCTAAACAAGCCGTCTCTTCGCATATCCGGCAATATGAGGAACACTGGTCGCAATAGGTGTGCTCGCAGAAGGAACAGAAGTACGAGTCTTCTGAGGTCATCGTGTACCCACAATCGTAGCACGGTTCACCGTCCCAGTCAGCGAGCGCGACGTACGGACTGTCCGGGTTGTAAGTGTTGAGGATGCTCCTGACCATCGAGAAGAAGTCAGCGAGCCTGCCTTGCTCCAAGGACGCGGTTAGCGCAGCAGCGCCATTGCCTTCACAGAGCTTCTGGCTGGTTACGTGCGGATGAGTGATATTGTCGTCCGTGCTTGCCGGATTTGGATTCAAGGCAATTACACGGTAAGGACGGTTTCCGTATAGATCCTTGAGCTTGCCCAGCTCTAATTGTATCTTGAACGGACCGAGAGGTATGTCCTCCAGCGTAATTGGATCCGTCACAACGCTGATAGAGTCTTCGCCCTTGTCGAAATCCACGTTCCCGAACTCATCCTGCAGTTGGTTCAGTTCTTCGACGATCTGCGATAGCGTGGGCGGTTTATGCTGCGGCCCTTCTATGAACTGCTGGACGTGCGAGATTGAATAGGATATGTCATTGACAAGCCTGCCCGCTCGCATACTGCAGCGATCTGCTGCTGCGAACCAGCCGCGTGCCAACGCCAATCCCAGTTTCCTGGATTCGGCGGTAAGCTCTTCAAGCCGGCCTGCAAAGCCCTTGAGTCGGCTGATCAGCTCCGGGTAGCGAGAGCGACTCAACAGTGTAACGGCCTCCTGGACCCTGGTAGCTATCTGGATCAGGTTCTTTGTGTCGTCTTCCATAGCAAACTCCCTTCAAAAAAACAGGGCATCTGCTCATCGTTATGACAAACAGATGCCCTTGGTGATATTCTTAGCTCCGCCTATGCAGCGGCGCCCTCGATCTTCGTGGGAGTTAGCGTGATACGGTCTCCCTCCTGCAACACGTGATCGCGGGGCACAGGTTGACGATTAACTCGAATGAGGTAATCGCTTGGCTTTCTGCCGGGCATTTGCTGGTTAAAGAATTGCTCGACAGTCATACCGTCACTAACATGGACATAGTCGGCATAGCCTCCGCCGTCGTTATTTATGTAGAGTAGTCTCATTTTGAATTCCTTTCAGTTTGAAAGTTGTTGCTTGATTTGTTCATACGGTGACATG
>JAFGCD010000053.1 GCA_016932835.1 Sedimentisphaerales bacterium | reverse complement strand
GTCGAATTCGCCCCCGTCCGTAATCGAAAGCGCAGAAACTCCCCGCCCACCGGGCCTGCCCGAAAGACATTCCCCGCGCAGATGGTCAACTCGCTTTCGACGCCTCCTCTGCACTCTCATCACCTCATCGCTCCGAAGTCCTCCCTGACCTGTCTTCCCCATCCTGAACCTCCGCTTTAGTATCTCACACTACAGTACAACTTATAGCTCCCATGCTAACAAATAAAGCAGCATTTTACCAGGGAAAATTCCCTTTACAAGAAAAAAGTTAAAAAGAACAAAAAAATCTCCCTATTTACAAAACGGGCCTTGGAAGGTCTACAATAGCACATTCTGACGCAAACATGCCGATATTTCTGCTCTCCTGCTCTCCTCGAAGGACGCGCACCGGCTCGGTGCGCACGCCGCCTATCCCCAAAACGCCCGTGCGGTCCCGACGCGGTTTATGTTCGAATCATTGACAGAGGAAGCTGCTGACCTTCCGGATAATGGCTGCGTTCATCGCTTCGCTTTTGCGTACCAGTCGGGGTCTTTTTCGAGGTTGGCTCTGGCTTCGAGTGTCATCATCTCGAACGCCGGATGGTCGCTCGGCCAGGCACGCCCGGTAAAGGGAGTATTCCTCATCTTCTCCACTTCACAGGCGGCCTCGGTGAAGTAACTGCCGTAGATGTGCAGCGAGTCGCTTATATCGACATACCTGCCGACTTTGACCGGAGCGTCGATATTCCGCGATATGCCCTCGGCGATAATCCTCTGGAGGTCAGTAAGGGCATAAACATTCATGAACCACGCCTTGTAGAGGTCCCTGCTTCTCCAGTGCGTATTCATATTGAGTGACAATTCCCCGGCCTCATTGGCCGCCAGCCGGCACCATATCCTTTGAAGGCAGGGAGGGTCGTCGGTATCGGGATCGGCGGTCGGCATCCAGGTTATCGCCTGAGCGCGCCGGCTGTGGCCTGCCTTCGACAAATAGTCGATGATGTACTGAATCTGGTCCACCGGCCTGAAGGGCTTGGCTGAATCGGCATCACGTATATCCTCAACGGGACTGTATGCAAAAAGTCTCTCGTGATATGTGTACGTCCACTTGCCCGCGGCAGGGTCGATCCAGTGGTCGTGAATGCCGGCGACGACCTCCTGGCGATACGACTCAAGCTCCTCGGGCCCGCCGGGGAAGTTCTTGTGAATCCGAGGCTCGTTAAACGGATCGCGCACAGCAACCATAACCGTCGCATCCCTGCTCGGCGGATCATCGGGCTTATCGTACTGGGTTCTGACCTCAAGACCTTCATCCCACACGGCCAGAACAGCTTTCTCCCAGGCCTCCGGCAAACAATCGGCGGTTATCGAAATCACAGGGATATCTGCGGTTGAAGCAGTGGTGCTCATTGGTACGTTCCTCCATAAACCAGGCCCCGGCCTGATACGTCCTTGTCAGAAATTCTTGAGGTCGGTCTCTTCTGCGGTAATGTTATACATCTTGTGATACTTGGGCAACAAATCAGCGAGCGCCTTTGTGGCCTGATAGGCGTATTTCGTTCCGGGCCAACGCTTTTTGATATCCCGGCACTTTCGCACCATCTCACCGTAAGTCGTCACCGGCAGCCTGCCCATACTCCGCTGCGTTATGACCCACTCCATAAGCCTCTGAGCCTCGATATCCTCTTCAAATTCGAGTTCGCGAAACTTCGGAAGGGGCTCTTCGACCGGCTGGGCGGGAGCGGTCGGCTGGACTGCAGGCTGGGTGGGCTGATTCTGCAAGGCTGTATTCTGCTGTGTCACGGCTTCGGGATCGGGAATATCAGGAACGCTGGTGAGAAACTCTCGATCGCGATCCACCATATCGGAGAAGCCTTTCTCCGGCTCCTGCGGCTTTGAATCGCCGCTTCCGCCGCCGAACATGCCAAATATGACAACGACAGCCACAACGCCGACGGCTATCCCAGCGACTTTGAGCCAAAAAGTGTTCATAATAATCAGGCCCTTCTTAGATTGATTATTGATTGTTCCTAACCTATAATGGATTGTACTGCTTGACTGTTCTTTTTTCAATCGCAAATATCGCAGTCCCGCCGAAGAACGGCAGAAAATGGTTGATTTATGTTTACAGGGCTAATACAAGCAATTTGTACGGTGAAGTCGGCTCGCCTTCTGGGCAAATCGATGCTGCTGACCGTTGACCTGGGCGAACTGGCGCACGACGCCAAAATCGGCGACAGTATCGCGATAAACGGCGTCTGCCTGACCGTCGCCGAAACGGCAGGGACTTGTGCAACTTTCGAAGTCAGCGCAGAAAGCCTCGACAGGTCCACAACAGGCAGCCTCAGGCCCAATGCAAAAGTCAATGCCGAGGCGGCGCTCAAACTCACAGACCGTCTCGCAGGGCACTTCGTCCAAGGTCATATCGACGGCACTGCCACAGTCAAAACAGTGCGAAAACAGGGCGATTTTGCCGAAATCAGCTTCGCAGCAGCGCCAGAACTGCTCAGCCAGATGGTCCTCAAGGGTTCGGTCGCCGTCGATGGAATCTCCCTGACCATAGCAAAGATGGATGCCGGCACTTTTACCGTAGCCGTGATACCGCAAACGCTCGCCGCAACTACGCTTGCCCAGGCCAAGGCAGGCGATCCGGTGAATATCGAAACGGATATTATCGTAAAGACAATAAAGAAACAACTTGAGAATATTTTGCCGCAGGGCGGGGCAATGTCGGTCGAACGGCTGAGAGAATTGGGCTTTTGAGAGAACAAGAGAATACCGTAGAAAGGTAAACCCTTCAGGGCGGCATAACGGCGTAATGAAAGAAAACAGCCACAATTCGACAACTGAACAGCCGGTCATCGGCATCACGATGGGTGATGCCGCCGGCATCGGTCCGGAGGTTGTCGTAAAGGCGCTGGCGGACCCTGAAATCCGCAAGGCCGCGAGATTTGTAGTCTTCGGCATGAACGAGCAGCTTTGTTACGTCGCCGATGCAGCCGAGATCGAGCCTTTCTGGGGCCGGCACCAACACGAAAAAATCAGCAGAAACTACCCCTACAAGGTCGTCGTTGCCGACTACGACGAATACTCGGTCCCGCCGTGGATTCACGGGCCCAGCAGGATTGCGGGCGAGGCGTCCTTACGATTCTGCCTCGACGCCATCGACGCGGCCAGGGCCGACATCATAGACGCCGTCGTGACCGCACCGATCAGCAAGAAGAGCTGGAAGCTTGCCGGCGCCGAGTGGCCGGGCCATACCGAAATGCTCGCTGCCCAATGCAAATCGCCGCGAAAGGCGATGATGTTCGTCGCAGGACCCCTGAAACTGGCGCTGGCGACGATTCACGAAGCCCTTTTCGACGTGCGGAACAAGTTCACTATCGGCTGTGTCTTCGAGCCGATCGACTTGCTGAACGACGCCCTGAAAATGTATTTCGACATGGCAAACCCGAAAATAGGCGTCGCTGCCTTGAATCCCCACGCCGGCGAAGACGGTCAATTCGGAGACGAAGAGAAACGCATAATAACGCCCGCCATTTCGCTGGCCCGGCACCACGGGATAAACTGCCTCGGACCGTTCAGCGCCGATACACTCTTCCTGAGAGCCGTCCGAGGTGAATTCGATGCCGTTGTCGCAATGTATCACGACCAGGGAATGATTCCCGTCAAGCTCCTCGATCCTGCTCATGCGGTCAACGTGACAATCGGTATTCCCATAATACGCACATCGCCCGCTCACGGCACGGCTTTCGACATCGCCGGTCGCAATATCGCCGATGCCCAAAGCATGAAATCAGCCATAACGACGGCAATCCAAATGGCAAGAGTCAGAAAGGCCTGCGAACTCATCAATACCGGCCCGGCGGATCACTGAAATCGAAGAATGCAGACGAAGCGCCAAATCCAGCAGCTGCTTGCCTCGGCAGGCGCCTCTCCAAACAAACAATTCGGACAGCATTTCCTCATCGACCTCAATCTGATGCGTCTGCTCATAGACTCAGCCGATATCACGGCCGATGACGTGGTGCTCGAAATCGGCTGCGGCACAGGGTCGCTCACCGAAGGTCTGGCCGAACGCGCAGGCAGGGTAGTCTCTGTGGAACTCGATGCAGAGGTCGCAAAAATAGCGAAAGCGAGACTCGCAGAAGTCGCCAACGTCGAAATTATCAATGCCGACGCCCTCGAGAGCAAAAACGTTATCAATCCTGTCGTCACAGCATCGCTGACCGCGGCACGGAAGACTTGCCCCGGACGAACTTTGCTGGTCGCGAATCTGCCATACAATATCGCATCGCCCCTGATGCTGAATCTCGCCACAGGCGATGTCACTGTCTCCGCCATGTACGTAACAGTCCAAAAAGAGGTCGCCAGGAGGATGACGGCCCGGGCCGGCGATGGGGACTACGGGACACTGAGTATCCTCCTGTCCGCTACCGGAGATGCCAGGATAATGAGGACCCTCAAGCCGAGTGTCTTCTGGCCCCGTCCGCAGGTCGATTCAGCTATGGTCGTTTATGTTCACAGTGAAACCAAATCGATACGAATAAGGAACATGACAATCTTCACCGAAGTGGTGAAGCTCTTCATGGGCCATCGCCGCAAGAGCCTTGCAGCCTGCACAAAACTCGCCGGCGGCGGTCTTGCAGCAATCGACGACTGGCCCGGAATCTTCGAAGAATGCTCTATCGACCCCGGCGCCCGTGCCGAACAACTCAGCCCGGAAGACTACATCGCTATCTCCAGTCTCTGCGGCGCAGCCGGGACAAACCGATGAACTGTCACGGGCGGCGATGCTCTGCGGAGAATCTTCAACCGGTCGTATTATCCACAAAAGCCGCGTTTTTCTGCGAAAATAGCGTTTTCCAACTGCTGTCACCGCATGAAAGCTCCGATATGGGAACTGTGCGAGCGTTTATAGAGTATAATTAAAGCAGAGCCCGGGATATCAGGCCCGCGCGAACGCCGGGCGCACCTTGCGCATCCTGCTATATGCTGTTCGGATGCCTCCGGATAAAACAGGATACTTTTGTTATGAACAGGCAAAGAGCATTTACGTTGGTGGAGCTTCTGGTCGTAATCGCCATCATTGCGCTGCTCATGGCGATATTGATGCCTGCGTTGAACAGGGCAAGAGAGCAGGGCAAGAGGGCGGTATGCCTGAGCAACCTGAGACAGTTGACCACCGCCTGGATTCTATACGCCGACGAAAACGACGACAGAATCGTCAACGGCGATACCGGGGAGTATGGTTATCCTGATTCGGATATGTACGCATCAGGCGGCGGACATTATAAAGAGAAGCCCTGGGTTCTGCCCGACTGGCGCTCCGGGACTACCGACGAAGAGAAGAAACAAGCCATCAAGGACGGAGCCCTGTACTACTATACAAAGAACATAAAGCTCTACAAATGCCCGACGGGGAGAAAATCTCGCAATGAGTGGCGGCTGTATGCAATCGTTGACTCCATGAACTGCAAAGACTGGCCCGGCATGGGCGCCGTGATGCTGAAGAACAGGCTGCAAATCAAAAACACCGCGTATCGATTCGTCTTTCTCGACGACGGTGGAACGGGCGGCTCGACACTTGGAGGGTGGACCTGCGAAGTTACAGAGGAGAGATGGTGGGATCCGCCCCCGATACGACACGGCGACGGTACTACATTTTCCTTCGCCGACGGACACAGCGAATACCGCAAGTGGGGCGATCCACGAACTATCGAATTCGGGCTGAAAGGCGAAGCCCGCTCGGAGCTTCAGCCTGGCAATAAGGATATCAGATGGAGTTCCGCCGGCTGCTGGGGCGAGGTCGCAGCAAGATAGATACCGCCCACGCCACGAAACAATCTGTCAGATAACAGCGGTTTTATGTCTGTGGCTGTGACACTCTATGTTCACAGCTACCGGCAGCGAGGCGATGTGGCACGGCGCCGTCTCGATCATAACGGCCAAGGCGGTCGTGTCGCCGCCAAGCCCCTGCGGGCCCAGGCCCAGCGCATTGATCTTCGAGAGCAAATCAGACTCGATTGCCGCATAGAATGCATCGCCATTGCTCTCACTGAGCTTGCGCAGCAAGGCCTTCTTGCTCAGCAGGCAGCTCAACTCGAAATCGCCGCCTATTCCGACTCCGACGACAAAAGGCGGGCAGGCATCAGCCCCGGCTGTGCGCACCGCCTCCACAACCCACGCGATAATTTCCTCTCTGTCGGCGGTCGGTTTGAACATCTTGAACTGACTCTTATTCTCGCATCCGCCGCCCTTGGCCATGACGGTCAACTTCAGCTTGTCACCGGGGACAACGGTCAAGTGCATTACCGCCGGCGTATTAGAACCTGTATTCTTTCGGCCGTTCAGAGGATCGCCGACGATGCTCTTTCGCAAAAAGCCCTTCTCGTAACCTGACGCGACACCGGCATTGACAGCATCCGCCAGCGTAGCGCCCCGGCGGTCCGCAGGCGGCTTGACGGCGACATCGGCCCCCTGCTCGACAAATACTACCGTCAGGCCGGTGTCCTGGCACAACGGTATTCGCTGCTCGGAAGCCACATGAGCATTTTCCACCATGCTCTTGAGTATGCCCGCAGCCGTTGGGTTGGATTCCCTCCGAGCCGCCTGCTCGATGGCGCCGAGCACATCGTCGTTCAGCTCATAGCAGGCCGCTATGCAGAGCGATTCGACTTCTCTTGCGATTGTATCGAATTCAATGCGTCGCACGATAGCACCCGGCCCTGGAGCGGTTCATCACCGAAAGCCTGTCAGGGCTTTATGGTGACATCGAAAGTCTTATACGTTATGTTGCCCGTGGCATCGGAGGCCTTGATAGTCAAAACGTGGTCCCCCGGCGGCAAATCCTCTTTAGGATCGACCTTTATGGAGAAATTCTCGTCCGTAGTATCATACACAAGATCGTTCGGCACCGTGCCGGTCCAGTCGGTGTTGCTGTCGATTGTGTATTCGACCCGGCCTATGGCGCTGAGCAAGTCCGAAACGGCGAACTCGAAGACCTTGCAGGGGCCGTCCGCATCGACCAGTGACTTCATTTGAATCTCGCCGATGACCGGCCCGGTGTTGTCAACAACCACAGGCTCACTTATCCTGCTTCCCTCCAGTTTCATGGCGGTCGAATTGCTCTTGTGGTCGCTGGCGGTGACGCGTATCTCGTAGCGTCCGTCCTCGACCGTCCTGCCGTCCCATTCGAGATTGTCGGCCGTTACTTCATCCTCGAGTTCTATCCAGCTTGTTCTGCCGATTTTCCTGAAATCCACCCTGTAAACCAGCGTGTCGTCGTTGTCGTCATCGGCCTTGTACGTAATCTTAAAGGAGCCTTCCTTCGACGGCGCTGCAAGTCGTGCGACATCCACCGATTTAACCCTCGGAGCCTGGTTCGGCACGGTGCTGGCGACGGCAACTTCTCGTATCACCGGCGTAGCCTCGCCGGACTCGCTCTTCAGCACCAGCTTGTATTGGCAGAATCTCCCCAGCGGACACTGCAACTGTACCGGTTCGGTGATTTCGACTGCATCGGTCCACTGTGAAAAAGTCGGATCGTTGACGTCCTGGACATTTCCGCTCCGGGAAGAAACCAGGACTTTGCATCCTTTTGGAATATCTGCTTCAATCTGGAGCTTGCCCCATTTGGCCGGCTGGCCCGCATCGATAAGATCGGAAGTATAGGTCCCTTCCGGCGCATAATCCTTGCTCAGTCTTATGAGCTTGGCGGGATTCGCCGTGCCGAGATAAACCTCGTCCTCTACAACCGCTATAGCCGTTATCTGCACCGCCTGTTCGTCTTCATACACGACGGCATCGACCTCCGAATCGGGATCGACGGTGAAAAGCTGGGCGTTGTTGCCCGTCCCGACCAGCAGCTTGCCTTCCTGCTCTGCCAGACTCAAGAAGACCGCCTGCTCGCTGAACGTATCCGTAACGAAACCCTCGTCGGAAATCCTGTATATGTGGCTGGCCTTGCCCGCCGCATCGCCCTTACGGATTGGTGCGGCATTTGCTCTTGCCTTGGCGTCAGGTTTTTCCATATTCGGGATATTCAGCTTTCGCCCGCCCTCGTTTTTGTCCGGCTCTTTCCCATTCGCTGCCGGGGTATCGGGACGGCCTTTCGTGGGTAACTTCGCGGCGAACTGCGTTTGCGTCTGAACAATATTAGCCGCGGTCGCACCCGCACACAAATCGCCGTTTTTGCGGAACAGCAGCGTCGCTATTTCGGGCTGTTCGCTGTCGTAAAGCACCGTCGCTTCTTTAGTGCGCGGGTCTATCTTATAGACGAGTCCGCGACCGTCGCTGCCGGCGTAAATAAAGTTGTCGGAGCCGCTTGCGAGCGAGAGGATATTCTTGTCGAGGCTGTCGTAAACTACCTGAGGCTCCTTGCCAAATGCATCGCTGCCGTAAACTTTACCCTCCGGACCGGTGCCAAGATAGATATTGCCCCCGGCGTCAATGTCTATTGCAAAGATGTACTTGGCGCCGTTAGGCTCGAAAACAAGCTCCATCTTGTCGGCCTCGAAGCGAAGGAGCTTGCACTCTGCGCCGCTGATGCCGGCAAGAACGCGGCCCGCCAGGTCGGTCGCCATCGCAAAAATGTGCTCGTTGGACAGTTCGCCTTCGGGTGTATTGGGGTCGTTGGGTTCGTCAACGTCTTCAGGCTCGTCCGCCGATTCTGCCGGGTATATTTTTGTCAACTTATCAAGACTGTATTTGTAGATGCCGCCGTTCGGGCTTGTGCCCGCATATATCGCCCCGCCGCTGGCGACTACGCTGTTTATCGACCACACATCCTCGAATTCTTCGACAAGCACCTCCGCCGAGCGACCAAGCTGAATAGTCCCCCGTGAGCCGATTACGAGCTTCTCGGCCTCGCCTTTGAGCAAATCGGTACTCGTTGATTGGCGCGTGATCTTGCTGTTGACAGCTCGGCAAACCGAACCACCCGACAAGGATATCAAGAGCAAAAGGCTCAGAATGTAGAACAAAGGACCGTTACTGCGGAATCTGTCGCTCATGGCAACTCCTCAAATTGAAATCAGAATCTAAACCGGCAGGCAGCCGCCTGCAATGTGCGAGCATCGGCGACGTTCGCACTTAGTCTTTCTCTTACTTCTCAACTACTACGTGCATTGTCCTCTTGTTGATGACAATTGTGCCCGTATCGACGGTCTTTTCGATCCAGTGCGGATAAAGCTGGGAACGCATCGGCCTGGCCGGGCTTTGAAGAACCAGCATTTTCGTCGCCGGCAAATCCGGCAGTTCCGCCTTCTCGAGAATTATGCCCCCGGAAGGAAGAACCAAATAGCAGTAAAGCCGATCCCTCTTGACCAGCAACGTATCTCTCAGCGCCTCGATGAGGTCCGGCAGACTCTGACCGACGAACCTGTGCGGAACGGTCTTCAAGAGAAACTGCTCGTAATCCCGCGAGCCGCACACCGTCAACTCATACTTGCCCGGAGCCAGTTCCTTCGGTATCTCCAAATCGAACCGGTACTTTTTCTTCTGCGTTCGGACCGACTCGACAACCACATCCAGACCGATCTGCTCGCCGGCTTTAACTTTAACATCAGACAGATCCGCCGACCACACATGAGACGTGATATCCTTCGGAACGATGCGAATATCGAATTCCATCGAATCGAAAGCAACCTCCTCGTAGGGATTGTTCATGAGCAAGGCTGCCGAAGAGGCCGCCTCTGCCGCCACCAGAGCAATACCCGACCCGGCTGACGTATTGTCGAAAATAATCGGCTCGAAGCCCCTGACACGAATGGCCCCGCTGTACTCGACTGTATGGTCGGGGGGCAGATCCCCGAGATAAAGGCAGGCCCCCGATATAACCGAACGAAGCAGAGAAGATGTGAGCAGGCGGTTCGATGCGACCCGGCAGTTATATACGCGTGCAATGTCGTTGAAACGCTCAATGCGAACCGTCACCGGGAATGTCTGCGCCGTCGCACCAATCGTACCGAGAATCCCGGCGCCTTCGTCGTTGGTCAAGGCCCCGACTGTTTCGACTACCCGGGCCAGCTTCGACGAGCGAACAAGACTCGATACAACCGTATGAACCCTGCCCGTCGCCATGGGAAGATCTATATCTCCGTAGCCCAGGTAAGGATGCCCGAAACCATACACCTTCTCGCCCCGGACCTCGGTGACGGTCCCGTAAACAGCCATGGCTATATCACCGCTGACAAGCGGCACAACAAGACAAGCCCCTGGAACAAGTTCCTTCTTCTGATCGCCGCCTTCATTTGCCCCCTCGGCGACCTCCGAAACCGACGCACTGCCGAGACCCAAACCGGGAACAACCATCATGCCGAGAGGTTCGACGGATTTGCTCAACTGTTCACTTGCCTCGACCGGCAGCCCATAGGTAATCAGTGGGCACGGCAAGGCCGTTGCCCCGCCCGAACGACCTCTGCCTGAGAAGACAGGCGACGAAATTTGCTTATCAATCGCAGCCAAGTCTATCGGCTGGGAGTAGTCAAAGCCAAACACAGGCGCTGGCTTCCGGGCTTTGCCCTCGGATATCCGCAGCATGTCCTCGATAGCGGTTACGCCGTAAAGCGGGTCCTTGCTGTAAGTCCAGGCAAAAGCCAGAGCACCCGCCATTCGGCCGCCATCGAGATACACCGGAGAACCGCTGCAGCCGCCGACGGGCCCGGTATGGATGAAACGCTCGTCTGTGCCCTCCACGAGAATTACATCCCTGCCGGGCTCGAAGTCCCGCACTACATCGATAACCTTCAAATTGAACTTTTCAATCCCCTTAACACCGTACTCGGTCAGGCAATACCCCTCCATCCCCGGCTTTATCTCATCCAGCCCGATATATCTGCCCGGATCCCACACGGCCGAGGGACCGTTTGAGTCTTTAACCGGTTCGGCGCCCGAACAAAAAGGGGGCCCGAGAACTCCCAGAATACAGAAAACCAGGGCCAAGAGGCCACGCCCCCTGCTTTTTGCCGTTATTTCGAACATCAAAGCCCTTTCAATTAATTCTCAGGTAAAATTCTACCCGCAGACAAGGCCATTGCAAGGCAAAAGATATTTTGCTACAATGTTGCGTTTGGTGGGTAATTGAATATCGTAAGTTGAAGTTGCAGTCAACCGAATCGTCTGACAAAATAGAATGGAGCTTTGTATGAAAGCCGAACACCGGCACGAGCTGAAGACCAATTCATTGGCCGAATGGCTGAGCGATTTTCCGCACTGGGTACGGGAAAATATCTTCTCTGTTGCAATCATAGTAGCGGCAATCGTCGTCGCCGGCGGCCTCTACATCTGGCGGGCTCATCACCAGAGCGCGCAGCACGAGGAGCAGCAGCGTTTCACGAGCCTTATCAACCAGGTATCGAACCGAAAGATGCAAATTCTCGGCGGCCAGGGCCAGGGGGCAGGCAGTTCGTCGCTTCTTTTCGAGCCTGCAGGAAGCCTCGAAGCATTTGCCAACAGCACCAGCAGCAGCACCCTCGCCGCATTGGCCTTGATTAAGCAGGCCGAGGCGCTCCGAACAGAATTGCACTACCGTACAGAGGCCGTAACCCCCCAGAATCTGGCCGAACAGATAGGCCGGGCAAAACAAAGCTATGCAAACGCAGTGAAAAATGCCTCTGATAATCCGTCCTTGATGGCCGCTGCCAAGATCGGGCTCGGATTGTGTGAAGAGGACCTCGGTAATTTCGACGAGGCACAGCGGATATACGGCGAAGTGGTGAACGACCCGACCTTTGAAGGCACTGTGGGCGTTAACCAGGCGCAACTGCGACTTGAGATAATGAATGACTATAAGAAAAGTGTGGCCTTCAGGCCGAAGCCCAGGCCAAAACCGCAGATCATAACGCCTTCGAAACCTGTCCCCATAGGACCCGTTGACATCAACAGCCCGACCGCAGCCGGTGCGCCTGTAGTCAAGATCGCACCAGCCGACGCCAACGCGCCCTCTGCGGCAAAGCAGCCTGTCCTCGATGCCGATTCGCCCGCAAAAAAGCCGGACGCCGAACCCGCACCGGTCGAGCCAAAGGCCCCGGCCGAAGCAGCCGATGCCAATACACCCGCTGTGACGGCGCCGCCGGCTATCGAGCCCGAGGCGCCGGCGAAGGCTGTCGATGCCGACTCGACGCCGCAGGATCCGAACAGTGCACTCAAGGCAACCAACCCTAATGTCCGTGGAAGGTGATTTACAAAACAACATTCCGGAGTCACTTGAACCCGGCGGCGAACCGGTTACGTTGCGGGTGGGCAGTTCCGTCAGAGAGCGCAGGATAGACAAATACCTCCACGGGCGTTTCAGCAACCTCAGCAGACGCTTCCTGCAGGATGCAATCAAGGCCGATGCCGTCACAGTAAACGGAAAAGCAGTCAAGCCCAGCTTCAAACTCAGCCCCGGTGACATCATCGATTTGACGCTTCCCGAACCGCCGAGCAAGGACATTCTGCCGGAAGATATCCCCCTGGACATAATCTATGAGGACGACGACATCATCATCCTCAACAAGCAGCCCGACATACTCGTACACCCCGCCCGAGGCAACACGCACGGCACGTTGGTGAACGCCCTTGCATTCTATTCGGACAGGCTCTCAAGCGGTCTGGGCGAATTCCGCCCGGGTATCGTACACCGTCTCGACAGGAATACCACCGGCGTCATGGTCGTGACCAAAGACGAGACCGCCCAGTGGAAAATCGCCGGCCAATTCGAGAACCGCCAGGTCAACAAGACCTACATCGCCGTCGCCCACGGCGTTCCCGACCTGACGCGAGACCGGATAAATGCGCCTTTAGGTATGCACCCGAAAATTCGCGAGAAATACGCAGTCCGCCCTGAAATTGGAAAGGAATCGGTCACCTTCTACGAAGTGCTCGAATCTTTCCGCGGCTATTCGTTATTGCGAATGACGCCCAAGACCGGCCGAACCCACCAGATTCGCGTACACCTTGCATATATAAAACACCCTATCGTCGCCGACGATATGTACGGCGGAAAATTCGTTTACCCATGGCAGCTCGAAGATGCGGAACCCGCAGGCCAGGACCCTATCATCGACCGCGTCGCACTGCACGCAGCATCGCTCGAATTCAAACATCCAAAAACCGAACAGATGGTGAAATTCGAAGCACCCTTACCCAAAGATATGCAAAACCTCCTCGATATGCTCAGAAAATACCGCAAAGAATAGCCCGCACGCTTAATCGAAAAGATTATCCCACTGTCGAATCCAACATTTGTTTTATGAATTCCACCGTATTGTCATACTTGGCCCGTACATCCTCGGCCCACTTCTCGTAAGACGAACCAAATATACTGTAGAATGCGCTGCTGTATGACTCAGGAGACAACTTGATATCCTGATTGAAATTCTCCTTGCAAACCAACGGCCAGTTAAGAACCCATAGACTCTCTTGGACCCTTTCGGAAATAGCCTTCCTCTGAACGTTCCACCTGACGATGACAGACTTTCCACCCGACATCAATGGATTCTCTGAATACCGCTTAGCAACGCACTCATCAATAATAATTCCCGACCATGGTACGGATTCCGCTAAGCACCACGCCCTGTTAAGCGGGACTCCACAAAACAGGTTCTTCTCGGGATTAAACAGAAATTCGCCATGTGAAATAGCTCCTCTAAGTGGGACGCAACGGTTCAGAGCCTTGGCAAAAAAAGCCGTGCTTGAGATGAATATCGACTGCAAATCTTCAATTTCATCCCCCTTGGTAAAGATTATGACACTGTCAGAAAAGTTTGTTGCCGCCGTCCGCTCGCTGTTTTGTATGAGAATTTTGCCTTTAGGAAGCTTCACAAACAAGTTTAGCGTTTCTTCCATTGAAACACGAAGGTCTTCCAAAACCCCCCAAGCTTCGTGAAGATTTCTCGCTACCGCTTCTTTGAATCCCAAGGCGTCAAACAGAGCAACATACCTTTCATGCTTATCTGCCATACTTACTATCTGCTCCTCTGATAATAACTTCCAGGTAGAAACTCTACAACTCATTATGAAGCTCTGGTCTTTTCCGGAACGAGTCTTACTTCGACTCTGCAATGAAGAACGCCGGCAATGCGCCGCAGCATACTAAGGCTGTGACCGGTATAGTCGGCGTCTTCAAGCCGGCTTATAACCGATTGCGTAGTCCCAACCAGTCTCGCTAATTGTGCCTGACTGAGGCCGGCGTGCCTGCGAAGCTCAAATACCTGACCTGCTATGTCGAGTTTGTCCCGCTCTTCCTGGATGGACGCCAGCCGATTCGCATCCCCTTTGATGAAAGTCTTGTGGAGTATTTCCACAGCATCGGCGGTTGTTTTATTCCTGCTCATAGTCAATCTTTCATTATATAGCTGTGGCGTTCCGGATTCCCGACAAATTTCTCTCGGTACGCAATTGCCTTACTTATCTGGCCGGGCGGAATGGTCTTCGTCTTCACCAGCCCATGAGTCAGCAAGACAATGTTCTTTCCCACAAAACAATAGAGAATTCTGTACTGCACATGCTTGACGGTCGGGCGCAGTTCATAGATACCATTGTCAAGATAATCCGCATACGGCCGCCTGAGTTCATGCCCCTTAGCCGCCAGAAGTTCAATCATAGCTATACATTTGTCCTGGACCTTCGGACTCTGCTTCTTAAGCCATTCGACCAGGAGCGCCAACCCATTTTCATCCTTGTATATGAGAATATCCGTTTTTGGCATCTCTACACCACACTATAATATCGCATATTTGCGATAACAAGTCAAGTAGAATCTAACATTATCCAAAGATTATTCCTCCCATTCGCCACCTTTCTGCCCTCCCGGCTTCACATACCCAAAATCACATCCCCGCTATTCCTGCGGCAGTTTGGCAAGGTCGGCGTCGGAACCGGCCACCATCAAGATGTCATCCTGATAAAGGACCGTCGCTGGCATTGGAACGTTGATAATGCCATCCCTCTCGCTCTTCTTGGCTTTGCTGTGCTCGCCGCGCTTGATCAAAACGAGATTGACATTGAATTTCTGGCGAAGCTGCAAATCCATAACGGTCTTGCCGTCGAAGCTCGCCGGCGCCTTGATCCGCGCCAGGCTGTAGCCGGGTGCGAAGTCTATCTTCTCGCCTATTTGAGGCGCAATCAGCTTATACGCCCACCGCTGGGCCGATTCTATCTCCGGATAAATGACCTCGGCGGCCCCGACCTTCGAGAAAACCTCGCCCGCAATCAAATCTTCGGCGCGAGCGTAAATCTGCTTGACACCCATCTGGCGCAGATTCACCACAGTCAGGATAGCGGATTCGAATCCTCGCCCCGTCCCCTGCCCTATTCCGACTATCGCAACATCGACCTTATCGACGCCTTGTGCCTTGAGGGCTTCTTCGTCGGTGCTGTCGAGCCGGACGGCGTGGCTGACCTGGTCGCCGATCAACTCTATTACCTCTCTGTTCTTGTCAATCGCTACGACCTCAGCGCCGCTCATCGCCAGTGCAATCGCCAGCTTCTGGCCGAATCGACCCAATCCTATAACAGCAAACCGCTTCATAGCAAAAGCTCCAATTCTTGTACTGCGTTAATCCCTTGGCTGATTCGCACCAGGCCAAATGGAACTATCCGACAATAATTGCTTCATCCGGGTAGTTGTATCGTGCCGGCTTCAAGTCAAATGTCAAGGCCGCCAGCAGCGTCAAAGGTCCGAGTCGCCCGATAAGCATCGTAGCGATGATAATCAATTTGCCGGCATCTGTCAATTCGGGCGTCATCCCTGTCGTAAGGCCGACCGTCCCCAAAGCAGAACCGGCCTCGAACATGATATCCGACATGCCCCTGGCCTCGTTGGAATTCTCGGTGATACTAAGAGCCAGCGTCACAACGAACAGGACCACGACAAAAAGCAGAGTAACGGTGATCGCTCGACCCACAACCGCTATGCGAATCGACCGCCTGAACATCTCGACCTCGTTGCGTTTTCGCAGCGCCGCGAATGCCGTCATGACCACCACAGCCAGCGTCACCGTTTTGATCCCGCCGGCGGTAGAGCCGGGCGAGCCGCCGATAAACATCAGCAATATCAATACGAACCTGCCCGAAGCGGACATCGCCGAAATATCCACCGTGTTGAAGCCGGCGGTACGCGCCGTGATCGATTGAAATAACGCGCCTAATACATCGGCGTCTTTCGAAGCCCCCGGCCCGACGGCAGATTGCTCGAACAGAAGTATCGCCCCGGCGCCGACGACTATCAAAATCGCGCTGACGGAAAGAACTATTTTCGTCTGCAGCCGCATCCGCTTCGGAGCTTCCATTGAGAACCTGCATTGCTTGTCGAACCGCTTCTTGAAGAAGCGCTTCACCCTGTCGGCCAGAATGTTCGCCAGATCGTAAAGCACGCTGAAACCCAAACCGCCCAGGATTATCAAAGGGCAGATGACAAGATATACGCCCCAACTTCCGTTGTAGCCGATGAAGCTGTCGCTGAACAGGCTGAAACCCGCATTGCAGAACGCGCTTATAGAATGAAATATACTGCAAAACCATTGCCCGTGAACGCTTGTGACGCGTCCGGGGATATCGTCCCACATCCCGTACATGCTCACGGCGCCTATAGCCTCTATGAAGACCGTTCCCACGAAGATGAAAGCGATCATATTGCCCAATCGTCCCAATGTTCTGGCGCTAAGCAGATCCTGCATTGCAACCGATTCACGCAAGCTCAATGCCTGGCCCAGCAGCAATGCAAACACCGCACCGAACACTACTATTCCCAATCCGCCGAGCTGAATCAACGCCAGAATAACGACCTGTCCCATCAGGCTGAAATCCTTGCCTGTGTCTTTCACGATCAGGCCGGTCACACATGTCGCACTTGTTGAAGTGAAGAGAGCATCCACGAAACGCAGGCTTTCCTTGTCCGGCCCGGCGGCCCGCGGCAGCATCAGTAAACCCGCGCCGCTGACTATCAGAAACAGAAAGCTGACAATCAGCGTCTGGGTTGGGTTCTTGCCCGATGCCGCAAGATTCACGCAGGTCCGACAGAGTTTCGTGACGACCTGAATCACCAGATAGATTCCGACCGCCAGATGTCGAACAGCCGAAGCCTCGGCCTTGCCCAATGCGAACCAGTGCCCCGCTCCAACGACTGTAATCACAAGCGCCAGCAGGAGCGGAATCTCAAACCAGTTCGCACCCCAGAATTCGGACTTCGAACTCATATTGACAAACCGGACAACCTTCTCGGCTATGAATACGCCGAGCAGAAAAATCTGAACGCCGTACAAAATCTGTTCCTGCTGCGGCAGCAAGGGACTCTTGAAACCGAACAGGACAACGAAAGACGCCGTGACAGCAGCGGCTGCTACGGCGTTGACGACGATCAAAATCCTTTCCAAACGGCTATTTTTGAAGTGCAATTGCATGGCAATAGGGTAAATCCTGAGGCTGAAGATGTAAAATCAAAACTCGAAAAAATGCAGCCGATCATATCGCAGAAAAGCCCTTTTTGGCCGCCGAAACCGACATTTCCACTTTTCCTGATCTCTCATATCTCTCAGGCGACATCCGCAAGGCCGAGGGAGTCACCGAACTTCGCCAGCAATGCCCGGCGGATGTTCTTGTGTTCGTCCTTCGTGAGCATCGGGTCTGTCCGGACCATCTCCAACGCATCTCTCCTGGCCATCGCCAGCAGGTCGAAATCGTCCAGGATATTTGCGATTTTCAAATCGGGAAGCCCATGCTGGCGAGTGCTGAACATCTCGCCCGGGCCGCGAAGCTTAAGATCGTGCTCGGCAATCTCGAAACCGTCGTTGCTTCTGGTCATCATCTCGAGCCTGCTCCGGGCGACGTCGTTATCCGTCTCGGCGAACAGCAGGCAATACGATTTCGCCTCCGCTCTGCCTATCCGCCCCCTCAACTGATGCAGCTGGGCCAGGCCGAAACAATCGGCGCCCTCTATTACCATCACTGTCGCGTTCGGCACATCCACGCCCACCTCAATCACCACCGTCGAGACAAGAACGTCGAGCCGACCCTTACGGAAATCCGACATTACTTCCTGCTTTTTCGCCGAAGCCATCCTGCCGTGCAGAAGCCCTATTTTGAATTCACTGAAAACATCCCCGGACAAGTGCTTCCATTCATCCGTCGCCGCCCTGACGTCGCTGTCCTGTTCAACGGCCGTGATTCGAGGATACACGAAATACGCCTGCTTCTTTGCTTTCAGCCGCTCGCGGATAAATTCATACGCCTTCGAGCGGTCACGCTTGTCAACCCACCTCGTAATAACATCACCCCTGCCGGGCGGCGAATGCCTGATGATCGAAACATCCAGATCGCCGAAGGCCGTCATTGCCAGCGTCCTGGGGATAGGGGTGGCGGTCATCACAAGGCAATGAGGCGTCGTCTGCTTTCGCAACCGGGCTTTCTGCTCGACTCCGAATTTGTGCTGCTCGTCGATAATCACCAGACCCAGGTTCCGGAATTCGATGTCACCCTGCAGCAGCGCCACGGTCCCGACCACGATATCGATTTCGCCGCCCGCTATTTTCGCAAGAAGCTCGGCCCTTTTCTTGCCGGTCAGCCCGCCTGTTATCAAAACCCTTCTTACCTTACTGCCCTTGAGATACCTTTCAATGCTCAGGAAATGCTGGCCCGCAAGGATTTCAGTAGGCGCCATGATCGCCGCCTGCTGTTTGTTCGCAACACTCAGCAACGCCGCATAGAGAGCCACAACCGTCTTGCCCGAACCTACGTCACCCTGCAGCAGCCTGTTCATCGGCTCGGGCCTGCCCATATCGGCCACGATCTGAGATATGCACTCGTTCTGATCTTCGGTCAACAAGAACGGAAAACGCTTCCTGATACGGCTGTCGATTGTCTCGGATATCTCACAAGGCCTCGCCTCAGAAAAATGCTTCATTCGATAACGCCTCAGCCCCAATCCCAACTGCATCAAAAAGAGTTCATCGTACTTGAGTCTGCGTTTTGCCTGCGCCAGTTTCTTTTCGTCGCCCGGCAGGTGTATCCATGCAAGCGCATCCTTCCTGCTAATCAGGTTCGACTTCTTCAAAAAGCTCTTATCGTAAAACTCCTCAATGAGGACATCCAGCCTGTCGAGAACAGGCCGGATTATTTGCTTTATCTGCCTGCTGCCGAGCCGGGCCGTGGCCGGATAAACGCCGCCGCTGAAATACTCGGGCGACCTCGAGTGTTCTTCATCAAGCACTACGAATTTGGGATTGGTCATCTGCAGCCGGCGCTTGTACAGAGCAACCTTCCCGGACACCATTATGACCTGGCCCGGCCGCAACTGGTCCCGCAGGTAGCCCCCGTGAAACCACACTACCCTGAATATCCCCGTCTCGTCGCTGATTGTCGCCTCGAACATGGGCTGCCTGCGGTAGCTGTGGTAATCCGTCGATTCCACCTGCCCGATGATCGCAGCGGTCTCGTTCGGCATTAGCCGGCCTATCTTCACCGCCTGCGGCATGAATACCCAGTCACGCGGATAATACTCCAGCAGGTCTCCGACCGTCTCAACGCCTAACTGCGCAAAGACCTTGGCCCTGGCTGGCCCCACGCCACGCAGGTACTGCACCGGCATCCCAAGCGAGATTTCAGATTTCAGGCCGTCAGGTTCCAAATCTCATTCACTCCTCGAAACCGTGTTCGCCCAGCAGTTTAACAAATCGAACGTCACAAATGAATCTCTCCGTTATTTTATGCTTGTCCTTCTTAAGGGCAATCAATCTCTGCACGCCGCCGGGCCCTTCCGGCGCCACCATAATCCCGCCCTCGGCGAGCTGGTCTATCAGGCTCTCCGGCACGACGGGGACAGCCGCGGTAACCATAATCCTCTCGAAGAGTCTCTCGCCAGGCCAGCCCCGGCTGCCGTCGCCTATATAAAATTCGACATTCCCAATCCCAAGCCTGCCCAGAACCGCCTGAGCCGACTCGGACAGTTCGTGATGTCTCTCTATCGTATAAACCCGCCTCGCCAGCTTGCTCAGGACCGCCGTCTGGTATCCGCTGCCCGTGCCGATCTCCAGAACATCGCACCGCCCGTCAACGTCAAGCTCCTGGCTCATCAAAGCGACGATATAGGGCTGAGAAATAGTCTGGCCCATCCCTATAGGAACAGGCCCGTCACAATACGCCTGCGACAGATACGCCTGCGAGATAAACTCCTCTCTCGGAACTTCGCCCATTACCTTCAGGACCTCCGGATCGGTA
Source organism: Sedimentisphaerales bacterium (assembly GCA_016932835.1). GTDB lineage: Bacteria > Planctomycetota > Phycisphaerae > Sedimentisphaerales > Anaerobacaceae > JAFGCD01. The sequence goes on along the minus strand of JAFGCD010000053.1, from coordinate 9,535 downwards.
ATATCCCGTCCCCGCAGGTGCCGATCGAGCATCCTATGACGAGCCTTCGCAAATCCATCCTTGTCTTGTCCGCCAAACATGCCCGCAAATACCCCCTTCGAATCAGTTTCTGCTTGCTGCACTACACCCCCACCCATGAAAACAGCAGCTTCAGCGCCGCAGCGGCAGCCAGAATTTGAACGACAACCTTGAATGCCTTCTGAGGGATACGCTTGAGAAGGTATATCCCCGCCAGGGCCCCGATGGCGATGAAGGGCAGCATCATGAAATCCAGCTTGATAGACTCGGCGGTCATCATATCCAGCTTCGAACTGAATGGCACTTTGAGCCAATTGACTATGAAGAAAAACCAGGCCGCCGTCCCAACGAACTTCATCTTGTCCAGACGCATCGCAAGCAGGTAAATAATCATCACGGGCCCCGCTGCATTGGCCATCATAGTCGTTATCCCCGCCATGAATCCAAGACCCCATGCGAACCACCACTGAGTCGGAATGCGAACGTCTTTGCCCTTCGTTCTCGTCCGCCAGTAGTTCAGCGCCAGCATTGCAAGGACTATCCCGCCTATGATCGGCTTGAGCAACTCCTTGTTCTCCAGCGCCCTGAGCCCGAAATACGCCGCCACGATACCAGCAATCGCAGCGGGAAGCAGCCTTGCAATATGACCCCACTTGGCGTTCTGCCGGTGATATATGATCGCGAATATGTCGGCCAGTATCAGGATACCCAACAGTGCCCCCACCGATTTATCCGCGGGCTTGATGACAATCGCCATCAAGGGTACAACCAGGATCCCTATCCCGGGAATGCCCGTCTTCGAAGCCCCCATCATAATCGCACACAAGGCGACTACTATCCAGCCGACCGTATCCAAACCCAACATACGCTATCCTTAATCAAAGCTGATTTACCCGGACAATGAACCTGAATCTCTGCAATCTATCGCTTTTGGCCGTTCTTTGCAATTGACAACTGCCGATAGACCATTGATAATCGAAACCGGTCAACCGTAAGAGAAACCATTTTTAAGGAATCCCGAAAATGAGAGCCAAAACATTTCTTTTCTATTTGCCGGCCGTCCTGCTGGGAGGGTGTTTACCACTCGTTTCGCTGCATCCGCTCTATACCGAGAAGAATATCGTCTTCAAAGAGGAATTGCTGGGCGTATGGGCCGACCCCAACTCCCCGGAAGGCGCCTGGGAGTTCAAACGCGACACAGAATCGGAAAACGCCTACAAACTCGCCCTCACTCTGGACACCGGCGACGGCCTCAAAGGGCTGTTCGATGCGCATCTGCTCAAACTCAAGGATCAATTATATCTTGATATCTATCCTGCCGAGGAAGGCTTCGAGCAAACAATGAAAGGTATCGAGAAGGCCGCGAAGGACCCGAACAATGCCGTCTGGGCGTTGAATCTTTTCTTCACCGTCCCGGTGCACACCTTCCTGAAAATAGACTCCATCGAACCGCAACTCGCAATCCGACTGACAGACGACGAACGGATGAAAAAGCTGCTGGCCGAAAACCCCGACGCCGTGGAACACTTCGTCCTCGATGAAAGCAGATTCCTCCTTACCGCGCCTACGAAGAAACTCCAGGCCTTCGTCTTGAAGTACTCGGATGGCGACAAACTCTTCGACAAGCCTGGGATTCTAAAGCGAACCAAGGTCTCGATGGCCGAAAAAACGCCCGAGAACAAAACCGGTCGCTGAAAAAAATGAAATAACCAATAGCTGTGCGAGGCAATAGACCGATGGCATCCAGGCAGGAAAACATTATCGAACCGGCCGCCGGAGAACCAAGACGTTATCTCGTCAACATCGATTCGGCCTCCACGAATCAACTCTTCACGGATTGCCTGGTGGTCGGAGCGGGAATCGCCGGACTGCGAGCGGCCATCGAGGCGGCCCGGAAACTGAAGGTTCTCGTTGTTTGCAAAGGCAAACTCGAAAACAGCAATACCTGGAAGGCGCAGGGAGGCATCGCCTCGGTCCTCGACAGCGACGATACGTTCGAGTCGCATATAGCCGACACCCTCAAGACCGGCTGCGGAATCTGCGACAAAGACGTCGTCGCTCAGGTCGTCCGTCGGGGGCCGGAACTGATAAACCAGCTCCTGAACTGGGACACCAAGTTCGACAGGACCGACGGACAAATCGCAATCACACTCGAAGGAGGCCACTCGCACGCGCGAGTAGCCCATGCCCACGGCGATGAAACCGGACGGATTATCGCGCAGGCACTTGTAAAAAAAGCCGGGCAGAACCGCAACATAAGGGTATTGGAGAATTTCTACGCCATTGACCTGCTGACGGATGACGACAACAAATGTGTCGGAATAATAGGCTGTGACGGACAAAGAGGCGCCCAGATAATCTGGGCCCCAAATACAATCCTCGCTACCGGAGGGGCGGGCAGGCTCTACCGAGAAACCACAAACCCTGAAATCGCAACCGGTGACGGAATCGCAATGGCCTATCGAGCCGGAGCAGTGCTCCAGGACCTCGAATTCATGCAGTTCCACCCTACAACGCTATACATAGCAGGCGCTTCACGCGCTCTGATTACAGAGGCCCTGAGAGGAGAGGGGGCGCTGCTCGTTGATAACAAGGGCCGCCGATTCATGAAGGACTATCATGAAGCCGCCGAACTGGCGCCGCGCGATATCGTAAGCCGGGCCATACTTTCCCAGATGCGAAAGACAAAAGCAACGCATGTATATCTGGATGTGCGACACTTCGATAAAGACTTCTTCGCAAAACGTTTTCCATTCATCAGCGAATTGCTCGAAAGTTTCGACATAGATATTGCCGGCGACCTTATTCCCGTACGTCCCAGCGCCCATTACATGGTTGGCGGCGTCAAGACCAATCGCCTGGCCCAAACGAGTATCGGCAATCTCTACGCCGCCGGAGAGGTTGCCGCAACCGGGTTGCACGGCGCAAATCGGCTTGGCAGCAACTCCCTTCTCGAAGGGCTCGTCTTCGGTATGATAGCCGGGCAAGCCGTCTCTGAGGATACAAGTGCCGGCTCATCACACATGAACAGGCCGCTGATAAAGCATCACATCCCCCATTCCGACCGCACTCGTCTCGATACCGACGACGTCAGAAACGCGCTTCGCGCCCTGATGTGGCGAAATGTAGGCATTACGCGAAGCGACACACCTCTGGCCGAGGCGCAGGAAATTATCCGGTTCTGGCAGAGATACGTCATGGACAAGGTCTTCGATTCGCCCGAAGGCTTCGAATGCCAGAACATGCTAACCGCCTCGCTGCTGATCGCTCGCGCCGCTCGAAAGCGACGTGAGAGCAGGGGCACCCATTTCAGAAGAGATTTCCCAGATACCGACGATAATAACTTCAAAAAACATATCGAAATCACCTCCGGAAGACTGGCAAAACCACCGCATTCCTGATATAATCGGCTTTGGAGCTTCTAATGCTCTTAGTTCACTGCCAACTGAATAGAGTGGGTCGGGTGGTCGCCGGCCTTCATGGGCCGGAGGAAAGTCCGAGCAGGATAGGGCACGGTGGTGGCTAACGGCCACCAGGGGCGACCCTCGGGAAAGTGCCACAGAAAATACACAGCCGATGATTCCGAGTATTCGGAATACAGGCAATGGTGAAATGGTGCGGTAAGAGCGCACCGCGACGCCGGTGACGGCGCCGGCACGGCAAACCCCACCGCCTGCAAAACCAAGCAGCCGGCATACTCGGCCCGGGTCTGAGCGGTTAAGCTTGCCGCTTGAACCGGCGGGTAGGTTGCTTCCCGGCTTGCCGGGAGAGCCAACTGGCAACAGTTGGTCAAGATAAATGATCGCCGCCCGCCCCTATAGGCGGGATACAGAACTCGGCTTACAGACCCACTCTATTTCTTCCTTTAACATCCCTGGAGCCATGAGCCCGCCGCAAACTCTATTTCCCCCCGGCCGGCGGTTCTCCGCCAGCACCGACCTCACCCAGCTCGTAGAAAGTAGGTAGAAGTGCCCCCAGCCTGAGCTTGAGCAAAGCAATATTGCCGTCGGCGAGCAACTGTATCTTACCCTTTCCGAAACTGATATGATCGAAATCGATACCGTCCGGATCGCCGATCCTCGTCGCCAAAACCGGCGACCTGTCCAGATCGCGAACGACCGTATCGAGTATCTGCCTTATCAGCAGAACGCTGACATCGAGCTTCTTGTTCTCCTGGCCAGGCACATCTGCGTCGCCGCCAAGCTCGGCGACGTCCTTATCGAGCTTGCTGCGCATTTCTTTCAACAGAGCGATTTGCCTCTGCTCCTTCGCGGTGCGAATCCGCTCAAGCCCCTCCTTATCCAGCAGCATCTCGCAATCTAATCTGAGACCGCGACGGACCCTGCCGCCAACCCTCTCATTCGCCACGTAGAAATACTTGCGCACTACACTGAGTTCATGTTCATGGAAGGCTACCATAGTGAACCAGGTCTTATAGCCGTCTTCGCTCTGGCCAAGCGAAACAACGACATTGTCGCTCTGGCTGATCAGCTCGTCCTTTGAACGCTCGATTCTCGGCAGCACGTCGAGGGTGAGGCTCTTCTTGATCCTGGTCTGGTCGTAAACCGCCGAAAGGTCTTTGTCGTAGAGATAATCCCTCGGCTGTATCCAGGACTGCGGGTCTATCGTCGAGCAGCCGCAGATACAGCCCGGAACGATAACGCAGAGAAGCACAAATCCGAAAGACCCGTAGCCGAACTGTTTACCTCCCAATCCAAGATCACTTGCCGCCATGGCATTTCTCCTTCGCAAAAACAGCCTTCGATCAATAAGACCGACCGGCATCCCGCGCCGGTCAGACCTCTTTGGAATTGATCCACTTCATCATCTTACGCAGCTCTCGCCCGACGTTCTCGATCTGGCTGCCGTGGTCTTTATTGTAAAGCTCGTTGAACTTCTTGAGCCCGCCTTTGTACTCGCCGACCCACTCCTTGGCAAATTTGCCGGACGTAATCTCCGAAAGAATCTTCTTCATCTCGGCCTTGGTCTGGTCGGTGATTATCCTCGAACCGCGTGTCAAATCACCGTACTCAGCGGTATTCGATATGCTGTACCTCATATAGCTCAACCCGCCCTGGTACATCAGGTCAACTATGAGCTTAACCTCGTGCATGCACTCGAAATAGGCAATCTCCGGCTGATAACCCGCCTCGACAAGCGTCTCGAAACCGGCCTTAATCAGCGCAGTCAGCCCCCCGCAAAGAACAACCTGCTCGCCGAACAGATCCGTCTCGGTCTCCTCTTTATATGTGGTCTCGATGATGCCGGCCCGGGCGCCGCCGATGCCGTTCGCCCAGGCAAGCGCGATTTGCTTTGCGTCGCCGGTCGTATCCTTCTCCACAGCTACCAGATTCGGCACCCCGCCGCCCTTCTCATATTCGCTGCGTACAAGATGGCCCGGCCCCTTCGGGGCTATCATCACAACGTTGACGCCATCAGGCGGAACGATGTACTTGAAGTGAATATTGAAACCGTGGCAGAACCCGAGCGTCTGCCCCGACTTCAAATTCGGCGCGATCTGGCTCTCGTAAACCTTCGCCTGAATCTCGTCCGGCAATGTCACTATAATCAGAGTCGCCTCGTCCATAGCCGACTTTATGTCGCTCGGCGAGAATCCGTGCTCCGAGGCAAGCTTGAAATTATCGGTGCCCTCGAGTTCGGCTACCGCCACCTCGATGCCGCTGTCGCGCAGGTTCAGACTATGCGCGTGACCCTGGCTGCCGTAACCGATAACCGCCACCTTCTTGCCCTTCAACGGGTCGATAGGGGCGTCTTGTTCGTAGTAAATCGTAACTGCCATAATGCGTGTACTCCTTTCTCAGTCACCCGATAAGTCACTGTAACTTATCAGTTCTATCTTTCGTTTTTTAATAACTTCCTTAACCTTCTCACTTGTAAACGCCCTGGTCACCCCATCACGGTGTGACGCGACGTTCCAGTACCCTTTGTGACCCAGCGACCGCATCTCCGGAGTATCGAGACCGGGATGCTCGACGAGTATCCATGTGCCCGGCTTCAAACCATCGATCAGCCTGACCAATGCATCTACCCTCTCCTCAGCATCGGCATCGCTGTCGCCGAAACCACCGGCCCCTTTGGTTCCGGGAAACTGCACCGCAAGTTTATATTCCTTCGCAAGTCTCTGAACTAAGGCCTTAAACTCTGGCGTGCTCGTCGGAGTGCCCATATGGCTGCTCAAATGCGACACCTGCGGAATCTTCTTAACAGCAAGCTCGATTTGGGCCCGGAGCTCTTTTTCGACCTCCTCTATTTTCGGCCCGGCCTCCAGGAAACCTGTATTAGGCGGAAAATCGCTGCGCTGCCGGGTCGTAGGAAAAAAATGACCCTGCTCATCCACCAGGCTCGGGGCGTGCGTGACAGGACCCCACTTGCAGTTCTCCCATTCACTGGTAAGAGTCAAGTGAACGCCAACGTCGATTCCGGGGTTCTCGTTCAAAAGTTTGACGGCTTCATTGAACCAAGGACACGGAACCATAACCTCAACCGACCGGGCGATCCCCTCCCTGCAAGATTTTATGCAGGCCACATTCGCCGCGTGACTCGAACCGATATCGTCCGCACGGACAAGAAGCCTTATCTTCCCGGCTCCGGGCGCACTATCGGCGTCATCATCGCCCACTGCTGATAAAATGGGCAATAAACCCGCTGTCAAAAGAACAGCCAACAAAAAATACAGCCTTTTTCGGTCTTTCACGCCGGACATTTCCTCAGCACTTTGAACTGCAAGACCCGCCGGAGCCGGGCCCGGCAATACATAGAAACACCAATATTTTGATTCGCTGCCGGATTTCGAGTTCCAACATTATATTAAACGTTGCCGCCGGAGCAAGGATTTTATCGACGCCCCCAATATAAGCATCCTGCCTCGCCCCCGATTGCAATAGAATCAGCCTGCTTAGTCGTCGATTTTTGCTTGCCTGGGCATCGCGATTGTCCCGGTCCTCGCCACGCTCTTGATACCGTAGGGCTTGCATGCGTTGATAAAGGCCTCGATTTTCGATTCCGGGCCGCTGACCTCGATCATCAGCGTCTTCTGACCGATATCCACCACTTTGCCCCTGAACATATCTATCAGAGAGACGATTTCAGGACGCTTCTCCGGCGGAGCGGTCACCGAGACCAGCATCAGATCGCGAGCCACCACGGGCTGACCCACAAAATCCTGAACTTTCACAACCGGAACAATCTTCGCCAACTGCTTGCGAACCTGCTCAACGACCCTGTCGTCCCCCACCACTACTATCGTCATTCGGCTGAGCTTCGGGTCTTCCGTCCGACCGACCACAAGTGAATCGATATTAAAGGCCCTCGCCGCAAACATCCCTGCAATATGAGCCAGAACACCGGGTTTATTTTCAACTAATGCGCTTATTAGATGCTTCATTTTTGTTCCTCGTCTCGCAGTCTTGAATCACTGACCTCGACTGGTCAAGCGTCTCAAGCCATACTTTCCAATATATCGAGCCCGTCCATTTCGTCCAGACTCTTGCCTGCCGCAACCATCGGCCAGACGTTCTCTTCCCGGTCAACCCTGAAATCAACGACACAAGGCTTCTTCTGAGCCAGCATCTCCTTGACCGCACATGGGACCTCGGCCTTCTTCTCGACCGTCATCCCAACCGCACCGAGGGCGCCGGCAACAGCAGCATAATCCGGATTCGAAAGGTAGCTCTTGGAATAACGCTTGCCGTAGAAAAGCTCCTGCCACTGCCGAACCATACCCATATATCCGTTGTTCAGGATCACAACCTTGATCGGCAACTCGTGCTCGACCGCTGTGGCAAGCTCCGTCATCGTCATATTGAAACTGTGGTCGCCGTCGATATCGATGACGGTCGCCTTCGGATCACCTATCTGCGCGCCTATTGCAGCAGGAAGACCGAAGCCCATAGTTCCAAGTCCGCCGGAGCTTATGAACTGCCGGGGCCTGGTGAATCGGTAAAACTGCGCCGCCCACATCTGATTCTGGCCCACGCCGGTAGTCACCACAGCCTTATTCCTGGTCTGGTTGCAAATCTCTTCGATTACATACTGCGGCTTGATAGACTTCGAAGCACTATCGTAACGGAATGGAAACTTGTTCTTCCAGTCCGCTATCCTCTCAAACCATTCCTTTCTTTCCTGGTATTCGACTTCCTTGGCCAAATCACGGAGTATCTCTTTGGCATCGCCGACAACCGGAATATCCACACGAACATTCTTCGATATGCTCGCCGGATCTATATCGATATGAACGATCTTCGCATTCGGGGCAAAGGTCGGTATTTTCCCCGTTACGCGGTCGTCAAATCGCGCGCCGACGGCAATAAGCAAATCGCATTCCTGAACGGCGTAATTCGCGTACGCCGAGCCGTGCATGCCCAGCATGTCCAGGGATTCGGCCTTTGTCTGGTCGAAACTGCCGAGTCCCATCAATGTCATTGTCACGGGCAGATGTGCTTTTTCCGCCAATGCCCTCAATTCTTTGCTCGCATTGGAGAGAATGACACCGCCTCCGACATAGAGCACGGGCCGCTTAGATTTGTTTATCGCCTTCGCCGCCGTCGATATTTGTCTGGCATGGCCCGACGTCCTGACCCGATAGCCCGGAAGATCCATCTCGACAGGCCCGTCTTCCTTGTGCTTACTGACAGCAATGTCAACCGGTATATCAATCAGCACAGGACCGGGCCGGCCCGTCGAGGCAATATGGAATGCCTCGTGGATCGTCCGGGCAAGGTTGCTAATGTCTTTGACTATGCAATTGTACTTCGTCACCGGACGCGTGATGCCCGTCGTGTCAGCCTCCTGAAACGCGTCGTTGCCGATAAGTTCCGTGCGAACCTGCCCCGTAATGGCGACCATAGGTATCGAATCCATGTTGGCTGTGGCCAGGCCGGTGACAAGATTGCACGCGCCGGGACCGCTGGTCGCAACGATAACGCCTACCTTGCCGCTCACGCGGGCATAGGCATCGGCCATGTGACAGCCCCCCTGTTCGTGACGGGGAACTATGAAATTGATCGGCGCATCGTACAGCTTGTCGAACAAAGGCAGAACAACGCCCCCGGTGTACCCGAACATCGTATCGACACCCTCAGCAATAAGCGTATCGACGATAATCTGAGCGCCTGTTTTCGTGGTGGGCGCCGAAGCGCGAGGTTTGGACTTCATCTGCAGGTCCTTTCCTGATAAACAAAACACCGTTATCCCAGTTCATTATGGCTCTAAGGCATCCTTCCGGCAAGCCAGCCGATTCCGCATAACAAAATCAGCCGTCTCAACCGAAGATTCTACGCCCTGCCATAATTCCGTAACCGCCCCTGCACAGGGGCGTCTCAGGGTCGTAAATACGTGTTTTCACGTAAGTACACGAGCATTCTACCAGTCGAATGCCCTTATGTCAACTCTTTTCGGCGATTTTGCCCCGCAGTGTCTGTGAAGATTTTAGGGCACTTTGGCCTTTGGCCAGTAGTTGGCCCACTGGCCAGTGTTGCTGTGCAGGCAGCTGAGAGCC
>JAFGCD010000052.1 GCA_016932835.1 Sedimentisphaerales bacterium | reverse complement strand
CTGAGGCAACCAAATTGGAGTGAGAAAGTATAACAACTCACCACAATTTTCGCGACTCAGTTGCACTTATGAGTTGAATCCGCTTAACCAAAAACAGCGCGCCAGTTTATTTTCACAGACACGGTTAAATTACCTGTCAGGGTGCCAGAAGTGAGATCAACGAACCTTTCGCAGCACAAACAGTCGCCAAAATCCGCTCGCCACAGCCGGACACCCCCTTCTTCCAAAGCCAGGTTAGGATTTTCCGCATATGCTCCGACTTTAAGTCCGGTGCGTTTTCGAAGTGCAGGTCTGTGGGCAGGGAGTATTGTTCGGCTTGCCTGATCAGCAGGGTAATTCCCGCCAGGGCGGCAACGGCCATATTCTTCGGCTCGATTCCCTGCTCGATTGCGAGCCGCATCGTTCCGAATATGCGGTCTTCGGGGCCGAGCTTGCGGACGACATCGCGTGCCGCTCGCCGGCATGTATCGGCGAGGAACGGATTTGTCATTCGTTCGAGCAGGTCACCGGCGTATTCTGCGAAGCCGGGTCCGGTGAACAGGCTGTCTCCGAGGTTGCCGTATTTGGCGATAAGGGCCGCGCCGCATTCGTCGATGAAGGAATCTCGAGCAATCTTCATTATTGCCCTGTCTTCCTTGATGCGGGTCATTGCGGTATAGCCTTTGAGCATGCCGAGGAAGCCGAGCAGCGAGTGGACGGCGTTGTGGCCGAAGAGCTTGGCCTCTTCGAAGGGCAGCAGATCGTCCTTTTCGATGAAGACTTCAATACCGGGCCTGATACCCTGGATGCGGGTTCTGGTGACGAGTATCTTGTTGAACTGTTCGACGAGGAACGCCCTTTCAATGCCGGGAGCAATAGCTTCGAGATTCAATTCGGCGATCTCCTCCGGATCGGTGACTACTCTGCTCATCTTTCCGATAACCGTATTGAGGAATTGGACGTTTGCCCTGTCGATATTAGCTCCGGCTCGTTGGATTGCGCTATTGAGCAACTGGGCGGCGCGGTTATTGTTCTCGGCGGCATAGACGAGGGTGCCGGGGGCATCCATATCGCTGAGCGGCCCGGCTATAAGCGCCGCTACACTGCTATCGCCTCCTGCGTCATAAAAGTCAACGGAGGGCAGCGAAGTAACAATTTCAGTCGAGCGTGCGAGGACTTCAAGCAGCGTTTTCCTGCCGCTGAGGTCGGCAGGGTCGAGCAACTCGACGTTTTCAATCCGCTGAGCCTCGATTCCGTCGGGCCCGGCGATATTGACGGAATAACTTGCGTTGTTGTCGCGGACGGCTTTTACAAGGGCACGATCGATTTCCGCAACGACTATCCGTGAGAAGTTGCCGCTTTGAAAGGCCTCTTTTGCGAAGAGGCCGGCCTGTATAGGTCCGAACCCGAAGCCGGTGAATACGTGGTCGGTCATGATTATGCGCCTGCCGTCTTCATAAACCGGCTGATTTGGGTTCTGCCCGTGAGAATGGTCATCTCGATATCGTACGTCTTGCTCTTTCCGGGAGCGATGTGGATGAGCTTTCTCTGCTTCCTCGCAGCGGCCTGTCCGATCGGCGGGTTTGTTCCCGGTTCCAGGGCGGTGACATATTCTCCCGGTCCGAAGTGCTGCCAGTTTGCAAGACACGGCAACTGCTTCTTCGAATACTTCATCGCCAGGCCAAGGCCGAGCCTTCGATTACTGATGCCGACGGTGCAGAAACTCTTTTTGTCCGGCTTGACATCGATATACCCGCAGCCTTCGCCGCCGGCACGATGACTGTCGATGGGCCCGGAGCATTTCTTGAAATTGCGTTTGGAATTGAATACGGCGTTGTCCATGTCGAGGCCGCGGGAAGTGCACTTGCCGTTATATACTATGTCGGCGCCTTCATCGACGAGAGGCCAGCCGAAATTGCAGTGGTATAGAATCATGTGCGGCGCGGCCGTGTTGCCCAGATTGGTTACGATATCTCGAATACGAACGGTCGGCTCGCCTACGACGCCGGATATGGTTCGTCTGAGTTCGAGATTGGGACCGAAGACTCGCGACTGCTTGACGACGGCGGTTATGCTCATATCGAGCCTGCCTGCGGCGAGGTCGGGCTGGATGACGGATTCGAGACGAGCGGGGAGATTGCTGATTCTTCCGTGGAGTCCCCTTTCGCCGAATTCGTCCGCTTCGGGTCCGCCGACGTGCGCAAGCCCGCAGGTTATCAGCAGGCCTCCGGGGAACGACCACAGCCATTCGATGCCGGCATTTGCATCGGGCCGCGGGGCGGTCAAACCGCCGTGGCTGAGCCAGGCAAGGCTGTGTTGATTGTAAAAGGCATCGACTATATCAGCGCCCCTGTCGAGGGCCACCTTGTAGCGCAGGCCGGAGCCGGTATTAACCCAGGCAATCCTGGTTCCTTTAGCCGGGCCGTTATCCAGAACAGAGGTTTCTATTCCCCCGATCTGCTCGTGGTTGGTGACTTTGTTTTTCCAGGCGTCTTTTCGGTTTTTCGCAGCCATAAAGCGTTCCCTTTCTTATCTTGCAGAAGTATCAACTCAAGGCTTCCCGCAGTTCGTCGAAGCTGGAATAGGTCGCGTCACTGCGGACTATTTCCAGCATTTTTCGATAGTTTTTGATATTGCCGTACCTGTCGTCGAGCGGCGCCTTTATATAGAGGGAGGCGAAGAGGTTGCCCATCTGGACGGCGTGGCGGAAGTCCATTGAGCCGGTCTTGAAATCTTCGAGATGGGCGGCAATATACGTAATCAGTCCTGCCCTGAAGGAATCACCTGCCCCGACGAGATCGACCACCTCGCCCGCCATAAAGCGCGATTCTATTCCGGCAGGCGCCGAACAGTCGGCCTCGGGGATCGTGTGCACTTCGTAAGCCCCGCTGCTGACGGTGACGCCGAAGAGCTTTGTCCTGCGGTCGTCCGGCATAAACCTGCCTGCGAGAAATCGGAGAAAATGAATATTGTTATCATGCTCGTCGTAATCGTCCCATTTACGAGGACCCGCGATGGTGTTTTCGATGAGTTTTGCCTCATCACAAGAGGTGAAAAATACATCGAGTTCGGGTAGGAGGGGTTCGAGAAGACGGTATTCATCGACCGGCTGTCCTGTTTTTATCAGTTCGTGCGGGTTTCCGGTGAGGGTGTGGCTGTCGGCGATAGTGACGATCCGGCGTTCGCGACACCACTTCATGAAGTCGGCAAGGTCTTTTCCGCCGTTGGCATCACCCCTGTCGGAAAGGCCGGAATACATGTAATAGACAATCTTCGGCCCAAGTCTTCGTACCGCCTTCTTGAATACTTCGAAATCGAAATCGTTGTTGGCATTGGGAAAATACGCGATTCCGCCCCGGTCGTCGCCTGTTGTGCTGTGTATGAACGTTGTGCCGGTGGGCAGAGAGGGGTGGATATTGACGGCGGAGACATCTATATTGTTGGCGGTCATCGAATCGTAGAAAAACCTTCCCTGTGCGTCGAGTCCGTCGTAATCTCCTGCTCCGAGGTTGACTCCGACCGCGACGTTCAGACCGGTCTTCGCAATCAGAGGCGCGGTGTTTCCCGGGCCGCCGGCAGTCGCCGAGCCCTGCCGAATCCACTCATGTATCTGCTTCTGTGAATAGCCGGGCATATCATCCGTCTTGCATTTTGCCAGACCGCCTTTTCCGACGAGTTGATCGGCGAACTCAAATTCCGGCCTTCTCAAATCCGCGACAGCGGTATTCAGAATCATTACGTCAACAGCCATATCCGTACTCTCATAGAACCTTGTTACGCTTGTTGCGTCAGTGCATTTCCACGTCGCATTTTCCTATTGCGGGCCTGTAGAAATTGAACTGCACGTTGGGGTGCTCGGCCAGGAGTGACATGGGAACACAACTGTCGGCTATCTTTTTGCCTATCATCAGACTGGTCAGTCTCATCCCGAAGGGATTATCGTGGGTCCCAGCCTGCCAGATGGAGACTTTCTCGGCCTTCCAGGTCTGGATGGGGCCGACGGTGACGGCCCGGGTCGGCACGCCTGTAACGACGCCGCCGCCGCTGGTCCTGGCGTTCTGCATTATGGTGACGGGATGCAGATCAACGACGCGGGTATCGAGCAGGCGGTACTCGCCGGGGGTCGGGGGCCGGTCCTTGTATTTGCCCTGCCGCTTTACGGGGTCATTGAACGCCCAGTGCTTGATATCGCCCTGGCCGCCCTGCATGACGGCGCAGCGAACACCCTGCCAACTGTCGATATACTCTGCTGTGTCGGCTTTGGGGAAATGGATGTTGGATGGAGGCATTCTGAGTTTTTGTTCGATTCGGTCGAAGCAAAGCTGCATATCAGCCTTGGCGAATGACAACGGATGTGTCGGCGGGACTTCTCTGCCGTCGGCATACCATTCGTCCATTCCCCAGAAATGGACGCTGGACAGGTCGAGATTCAACTCGTTGACGAGGCGTGCAACGAGGGGAAGCTGCTCTGTGGGTCCTATTGGCCCGCAGATACCGACAGGATTGTCGGGCGTGGCCTGCCGCCAGGCGGCTATGTATTCCAGGGCTTCGGCGAGATAAAAGTCTTCGAGAGTATCGTAGAATACCACCTTGAAACCGTCCCTGCTCAGACCGGCCATATCTTCAGCAGACAGTCGTGCGGCATCATCGAGAATATCGTCGTCGAGTGTGGTGTAGTCCCACCATTCGGGGGCGAGCATGCTGATTTTTCGTGGCATTTGCGTTCTCCTTAGTCGGCATGAACCAAATCGCCGAGTTCGGCTTCAATGATGTTGTCCTGCGGATATGCGTGACCGAGGTGCTGCCTGAAACCTTCGGCACAGGCGACGCCTATTTCGGCGCCTCTTTTTTCTGCAAACGCCCTCATCATATTGACATAGTTGTCCATGCCGTGGTGCTTGAGTAGCCAGTTTCGCTGGCTTTCGTGGCAGCAGAGCATCTGCTCCTTGGTCCGGATCACGCCTGTTATATCGACCATTGTTGTGGCTTTTACTCGGCAGCCGAGGTTGTCTTTTCCTTCGACGGGGTCGGCATAGTATAAATACGGGATCGGCTCGAAGGGCTCGACGCCGGGCGTTTCGATATTGACGACACCGCAGCAGAAGCAGGCCGTCTGAGCGAGCCTTGAGACCGTTTCATGGTCAACCATGTAATCGACCGGGCTCAGGGCAATGACAATTGTCGGGCGGACTTTGCGCACCAGTTCGACGGCCTTGAGCAGTGTGGGTCTGTCGTACATTATGAGGCCGTCGTCGCATTCGAGACAGTGGTAACAGCCGTCCAATAAGCCGGCGGCTTTTGCGGCCTCGGCCTTGCGGATTCTGCTGATTTCTTCGCGCGTGTATTCCACCGTTCCGCAGTCGCCGGGCGTCATGGTGGCGATATGGACTTTCCATCCCCGCTGCCTGAGCAGGGCCAGCGTCCCGGCGCACATAAACTCCGCATCGTCGGGGTGGGCGCCAAGGGCCAGGACAATCTTTTGATCGGTCATATTCATTCTCACATTAGTACTGATAAAATTTGGCTTTACGGTTCTGCACGGCTGGCGACCTTCTCTTCGAGTATCGCGGACGCATGGCGAGCGTAGTGCGCCCGCAGGTCGTGCGAATATTCTCTCAGTATCTTCTCGCCAAGACCGTCGAGGTCACCGCAGCGATAGAGAGCCCTGGCGAGGAAAAGCTCTCTGAGCGAGTTGTTCCTGGTTGAAGTATCCTCGGCATTGGCGGGCGTCCTGCCGGCGGCGTCCTCAATATCCGTGAAGGCATGCCCCATTATTCCGGGTTTTCTGAGCAGTTCGGCGAGGGGTTTTGCCGCGGCAGGGTCGGCGATAGTCTCAAATGCCACGGCGACCGCCCGGCAATGGGAGAATTCACTGTCGATATCAAGCTGCGCAGCTTTTTCGATTAGGGGTTGCAGTGCGCGTTTGTCCCGCGTTCGACCCAGGGCTATCACCAGGCTGTCGAGCGGGCTGAGGCTCATGCCGAACTGGCCCATCCCGGTGAAGTTCCAGCCCTTATCCCATTTTGCCGAAGCGACTGCGTCGAGCAATGTGTCCGTCCCGACAGGATCGCCGAGCATTGCGAGGATGTGGGCGTAGGTGAGTCGCGCGTTCGGGTCTTCGGCATCGCTATAAGCCCTTTTGACCAGGGACATCGAGTCCTTCGGCTGGGCAAGGATCACGTCGAGGTCTTTGAAGTCGTCGAGAACGTTTTTGACGGCGCCATAGACCTTCTCAAGTGAGATGGGGAACGAGTCGCCGTCGGTAAGGACCTTATCAGGCAGATTACCCTTATCGACGAGCTGCTTTTGAATCGCTTTAATATCGATATCGCGGAGGGTTAGGCCGGTCTGCGCTGTAGTAGCCGCTATGAGACCGGCGGCGTAGCCCTGATTCTGGATATCCGCCTGCATTCGTATTACGGGCATTGCGTCGCGGTGGGCGCTGACGCCAAGACCGGTCACGAGGATGCCTTCCAAGCCTTTCGGAAGCAGGCTCCGATAAGGAACGCCGACGAGCATTTCCTTTCTATCCGGGGGCCTTATCAGAAAAAGTGGGTGGATCGTGAAGCCGTGTGTGTCGAAATTGCTGCGAGCCATTACGATTGTGTCGGGGTATGTCCTGGCCAGGGAGATATCCATCGGGGAGATAGTGAAATCACCGACGATTCGCCTGCGTTCGCGCGTGTCGAGCAGTTGGCCGAGGTCGTAAGCGTCCTTGTACTTGTCCTTGGCGACAACGAACGCCCGCCAGACATCGAGAATGTCGGAATCGTCGATGAATGTCCAGTCGGTGTTCGTGTAGCCTGTTCCCAGCCTGCGTGGCGGCAGGCCGGCGCCCTGGATTGCGACGCTGTCGCCGCCGGTATATCTATAATCTGCGCCTGCTGTTATTGCTATGTCTGCGTTGCCTGTGGCGTCGATAACGACTTTCGCGAGTATAACGCCGCATCCGTGGGGCGTAGCGACAACGGCTCCCTTGACCTGTCCATCCTGAACGAATGCCCCGCATCCGATTGCTCCGAACCAGATATCCGCGCCGGCCTTGCGTAATTGCCGGCGGTACCACTCCTTTTTAAACTCGGGATTCCATGCTGGGTTGGTATTCTTGCCATGTGAGGAAATTTCGGCGACTCCCTGGTCAACCTCGGCAGTGAAGCCTTTTATATAGCCGTAGTAGTACTTACTGATAAGACCCATGGTTCCGACGCCGCCGAGGCCGTGCAGATACTCGACGACGAGCGTCTGCGCCCCCTGTCGTGCTGCTGAGATTCCAGCCGGCGCGCCGCCGGTACCGCCTCCGACGACAACTACATCGTACTCGCCAAGCACCGGCAGAGCCGTGGCGGCAGCGCCAACGAAACCCAACTTCGCCTGCCTGTTGCGTAACCCGTCGAGATTCTCACGAACATCGCCGGAAACGATGAGGTTCGCCGAGCGGCTCGGCAATCCGGCCCCTTCCGGCGCGTTAGTCTGTGAGGCCTGCCGAGCAGCAGCGACGCCGATTCGAGCGCCGATGTCCATGTATTCGAGGGGACGAAGCAGTTTGTCGGCGGCGCTGCGGGTAACGGCAGCGCAGCCTCCCAGCACATAGAAGCGATCTATATTTGCAGGTCTAAAGACGTTCAAATCGACTTTGCCGGCGCCGGGCCAGGGACCATCGAAAACCGCCTTTGCCCTGACCGGGTCGGGCGGCACTTCAAACGGCGTTTCGGATGCGTCAAGCTGCCCGTTGTTCCAGGTCTTGTCACGTACGATCTGCTCGGCAAACGCGAATGATGCATAGGAGGCATCTTTCATGGGTATTTCAACCGTGTACTCGACGGCCTGGCGACCGGATGCTCCTGCGACCGAAAGTGGAGGCGATATGAGACGAGAATCCAGGCCCGGGCCTTTCTGTACTTCGCCGCCGACGGCGACATATCTGAAGCTTCGAGGACCGGAAGGATAAGGCTCGAAACCTGCGCCGGCGATCCTTGCCAGGGCCGCCCGCGGGGTGGCGTCGATGACCACTTTTGCCTTGACTGCCTGACAGCCCGAGCGATTGACCATCACTATTCCGGCAGCAGCGCCCCGGGCATCGGTGAGCAGGTCCGTCGCGTAGCAGCCATAGAGAAACTCGGCGCCGGCATCGAGCAGCGCCCGGTCGAGAGTTCGCTTAACGTGCATCGGTGTCGGCGGTGTGCGCGAATAACGCACAGTCCGACCGGACGAGTGCTGGCCCTCGATAATGATTTCGCCAAGCAGGATTCGACTGGCGGCAGCGCTCTTTTTGACGACGAACCTGATGTATCGAGCCCTTCGGCCGACCGGAGCGGAAAGCTCTATCGGTCCCCAGGGCTGATTCAGAGATTCGCCGGCCCTATCATTATTTATAATAGTGAGGCTCTTCCAACTCCGGGCGTCATCGCTGGTCGAAACAGTAACGCTTTCAACTTCAAAGTCATCTATTGCGCCGGGATTACGACGCTGATAAGCCATCACGTGCACTTTCTCAAGCTGCCGGACCCGGCCCGTATCGGCGATTACTGTAACGTCGCCGCCGTACTGGACGCTCTGGCTGCTCGCGCTGCTCCATTTCCCGTCGCTCAGGACCGACGGCGGAGTGGTATCCTTGTGAATCGGGGCAGAGGGCAAATCGGCGTTGTACGTGAAGTTGACGGCATTTCGTAATCGGCGGGCATCTTCCGGTTCGGCGAATACCGCTCTTGCAAGCGCTGATTGGGGTATCTCGTCGGGACCAAGCCACAAGCGATACGTTCCGCAGAGGTCGGCGCCGAGATAGGGCCTTTGTGCGGCGAGGAATACCTTCGCTCCGGCCTGCGCAGCGGTTGCGGCCGCGGCGACTGCACCCGACGTGCCGCCAACGACGACCACATCGACGTCGTATGCAACGGGAATACGCCTTGGTGAAGCGAGAACAGCCTTTTCATAAACGGGTGACAGGGGCGGATGCGGCAAACTGTCGGGCGTATCAGGGCCTGCTTGCGAAGGTTTGGAGCAGCTTATCGGCATCAAAATACAGAAAAACAGTACGGCAGCAAGCGTCCGACAGATTAGCATCCTCATTCTCATCAGCATCCTTTCTCGGAACACCAGACACTTGAAATCCTTATTCGAAGCGACAGGCCCACTGCAAAGAACCTATCCGGATTCCAGCATTATCACTACAATCAGCCCTTTTGCAACAGGAATCCGGGTAAGCCAACCCATGCAAACAAACCCAGCCCCAACCGACTGCACGCCAACCTACGCAGGGGCACGGGCGAGTTAAGGTTGACCGGTGCGAGGTTTGGCTCTACAATCGGCGGCTATGGTTGAGCCGACTGTGGACAAAAAGAAGAAGAAAAAGAAGCATAATCCGGTCAAGGATTACCTGCTGTATCTGGCTGTGCGGATACTGGCGATAGTCGCAGCGGTATTCGATGTCGAAACCAATCTGGCGACAGCAAGGTTCTTCGGACGGCTATTGTGGAAGTACTACCACCGCGGAAGGCAGCGCGCAATCGACAACCTTCGCGCGAGTTTTCCTGAAAAAAGCGATGAATGGATATGGCGAACGGGAAAGAAAAGCTTCGAGCACCTCGCGATGCTGGCGATGGACTTGATGTTCGTGCCTAGGCTTGTCAACAAACACAACTGGCGCGATTACTCGACATACAAGACGGCCGAACGTGCCAAGTGGCTGATGCACGAAAACAGGGGACTGCTGATGGTCGCCGCGCACTACAGCAACTTCGAGATAATGGGCTACCTGCTCGGGCTCTTTGGGTTCAATATCTATAGTATCGCGCGGCCCCTGGACAACAAGTATCTAAGTCGATACCTTTACGGAGTACGGCAGCGTGTTGGACAGCGGATAATCGACAAAAAGGGAGCTTCGAGATTGATGGATAAGCTCATATCGAGCGGGGCGACGTTGTGCTTCATCGCCGACCAGGATGCCGGGAGGAAGGGAGTATTCGTCGATTTTCTGGGGCGAAAGGCCAGCACATACAAGAGCATCGGCCTTGTCGCCATCACTGAGAACATACCGATAGGCGTTGGGTACAGCAGGCGAATCGGCAACAGGTTCTTCTTTGAAATCGGGGTCAACCGCATCATATTCCCGGACGAATGGGCCGACAAAGAAGATCCTCTGACGTGGGTGACACAAGAGTACACCAGAGCCGTCGAGGAATTCGTGCGGGAGGATCCGAGCCAGTACTGGTGGCTGCATCGGCGATGGAAAACGCAGCCCAAGGCCCGAAAAGCAAAGACTTAGATTGCCGCCGGCGACGTGCGTGATGAGAGCTCTTTAATGGGCGATAACGCTCGATATCTTGAAGACGGGCAGCAGCAATGCTATCGCGATTGTCCCTATGATGCCTCCGAGAATCGTTATCATCAACGGCTCAATCAGCGCCATGACGTTCTTTATCGAGGCTTCGAGTTTCTTCTCGTAGAAGATTGATACCTTGTCACAGACCTCGCCGATTTTACCGCTCTTCTCACCGGCACGGAGCATCTGGATTATGCTCGGCGAGATCAACTCACTGCTCGGCGATAACTGTATTGACTCGGACAACTGATAGCCGTCTCGAATCTTCTCATCGACGGTGACCCAGAGCCTTTGGAAGTAGTAGTTCTCGCATGAGTCCTGTATGACTTCTATGGAATCGAGGAGCTTGACGCCGGTGTTGACCATGGTCGCCATTATCCGCATACTTCTGGTCACGACTGTATCGATGAACATAGTGCCTACGACCGGCAAGCGGATCTTGATGAAGTCTATCACGCGTCGCCCGGACGGCGTTTTTGCCCAGTAGTACAGTGCAGCCGAGAGTGCTATCAGCGTGGTTATGATGCCTGTCATTGCATTGAAGTTGCCCAGTATTCCGCTGAAACCAACCAGTATTCGCGTCAGCCTGGGCAGGGCTGCGCCCTTTGCCTCGTAGATTTTCATGAATCTTGGCAAAACAAAGAACATAAGCGTGCCGGTTGCCGCCACTGCCATCAAGGCCATTATGAAAGGATAGGTCAAGGCGCCTTTGATGCGTTTTCGTGTCTCTGATTCGAAGGTCAGGTAGTCGGTGAGGACTGTAAGCATTTCCGGCATCTTGCCGGACGCCTCGGACGCCTTTACCATACTGATGAACATAGGATTAAAGATTCTCGGATGCTCTGCAAGGGCTTTCGAGAAGCACTCGCCGTTCTTGACAGCATCGGCAAGGCTCTCGATTACCGCTTTGAATCCCTCACGTTCGGCCTGTTCACCGATGGCGTCGAGGGCGTCACTGAGAACCACTCCACTGTCGAGCATGACGGATAACTGCGTTGTAAAGAGTATGAGTTCGGTCTGCTTGACCTTCACTGCATCGAGCCGTTTGGGTCGGGTTTTTGAGAGCGTTCCGGAATACGACGGCTGCATGCGAGACCGCTCAGTCATATCGCCGCTCCTGGGCGATCCCGACTTATCCTGAGTTCGCTCCCGGCCCGTTCCGGCCAGGCCGGACTGCCTGGTTTCGCTTGCAAAGGCGGGGTGTTCAGTTGTTTTCGCAGCTATAGAACTCATTTAATCACTCATTTTCTGGGAAGACTGCCTTCATACCTGGGCCGTTCTTAGTACTTCCTCGACAGACACGATTCCAGCCTTGACCTTTTCAATCCCGTCGGCCTGCAAGGGCACCATCCCTTTGGCAAAAGCCACTTTCTTTATCTCTTTCAGGCTGGCTCGCTCGGTTATCATGCTCGCAATTTCCTCGTCCGGCACAAACAATTCGTGAATTGCGATTCGTCCGGCATAGCCTGTGTTGCGGCATTTCTTGCAGCCGACGCCTCGATAGAACTTGATTTTCTCGCCACTGGAGCCTTCAACCATTTTTCTTATACTCGCAGAGGGTTCGTATTCATTCTTGCAGTTGGGGCATATCTTTCGCACCAATCTTTGAGCCAGAACGGCAATCAGCGAGGCGCTCACGAGGTAAGGAGCGACCCCCAGGTCCAACAGCCGTGTCACAGCCCCCGGCGCATCGTTTGTATGCAGCGTTGAGAGTACCAGATGCCCTGTGAGTGCGGCCTGGACGGCTATATTGGCCGTCTCTTCATCACGAATTTCACCGACCATGATGATGTCAGGATCCTGCCTCAACAGACTGCGCAACGCTGTGGAGAACTTGAACCCGGCCTTCTCACTGACTTGAAACTGGTTTATGTTTGCCATGTTGCATTCAACGGGATCTTCCACGGTGCAGATATTGACCTCCTCGTTGTTCAAATCGGCCAACGCCGCATACAGCGTGGTATTTTTCCCCGAGCCGGTCGGTCCCGTCACCAGGACAATTCCATTGGGCGAATGTATGACCTTCTTAAACAGTTGCAGGTTGTCGTATGTAAAGCCAAGCGATTCAAAGTTGAACAGTACTCTGTGCGGGTCGATGACCCTTATAACGACTTTTTCCCCGAAGCTCCCAGGCATAATCGATACTCGCAGGTCTATCGGCCTGCTCTCGACAAGCACATGTATTCCTCCGTCCTGGGGCAGACGTCGTTGCGCAATATCGAGTTCCGCCATTATCTTGATTCGTGAGACAATCGCCGGGTGCATCTGGTGTGGCGGATGCATTTTTTCATACATCCTGCCGTCAACCCGGTATCTTACCCTCAGCGTCTTGTCGCCCGGCTCTATGTGAATATCGCTGGCATTTTCCCGAACAGCATTATAGAGAAGATAATTCACGAGTTTCACGACGGGTGACTGGCCCGCAATCTCTTCGAGGTCGGTAATATCCTGTGTGATATTCTCAATCAGGGTAAAGTCTTCGAGTCCCTCGTCGTCGATAATATCATCGATGACAAAGACATTCGCAGCCGGCAAGTAGGTCTGCAGAGTGGCTTTGATGTCTTTTGTCGTCGCGCAGACAACCTGCACCTTGCATCCGCTTATGCGTTCTATCTCGTCTATCAGAAACACGTTCGCCGGCTCGCTCACGGCGACAGTGAGTGTGTCGTGAATTCTGAACAACGGCAGGACAATGTGCTCCTCCAGAAATTCACGGGGCAGAATTTCGAATGCTTTGGCATCGCATATTTTCGGGCCCACCTGCGCATAGGGCACACCGTAGGCCTCTGCCAGCGCCGAAGCTATCTGGTTCTCGCTGCAGTAGCCCATATCCACAAGAAGCTCGCCAAGCAGCTTCCTGTGGCCTTTTTCCTTTTGCTCCGCCAGCGCCTTTTCGACCTGCTCGGCTGTGACTATGCCGCGAGCCTGAAGCAGTTGTCCAAGCTGCATCTTGTTTTCAATGCCAATCTGACTCATAATATACTTCTCTTATCAGGCATCTGCAATCGACGGCAAATTCGACACAGACTCACTGCCCCACCGGAGTTCATGCAAAACTCTTAACGGCCTTGGCCAACTCGGCGTAGTGGTCAAACTCACCATCCAGCCGGGTAATCTCCAGCACCTTCAGGCAGTTTTCATCGAGCCCCGCCAAACGCAGTTCACACCTGCTCTCGTTACAGTAGTCCCTCACCCACAACAACTGCTCCAAACCCTGGCTGTCAATGAAACCGACAGCGCTCATATCAAGCACTATACCGGCTCTATGATGAGCGATTATCTCAGCGATGGTGGTGCGAAACAGCTCGGCAGCATCACCATCGAGTTCGCCCTGTAATTCGGCAACCGTAACGTCATTGTAGTCCTGTATATTTATTTTCATCGGATTAAGGTCCCCACGGCAGCGGCCCCGTACTCAGTGAAACCATTGCCGTTATAAGCCTCTGAAATCCCCGGTTCACCTTGGAGAATGGCCCACAAACGGCTGATATTGCTCTCCAGGAATACTCTTCCGACCTTCTCGTCGAACTGAGTTCCCAATCCCTTTTCTATCTCTGCCAAGGCCACCTTCACGCTCATCGCGTCCCTGTAAGTTCGTTTGGAGGTCATGGCGTCGAAACTGTCGGCCAGCCCGACGATCTTTCCAACAAGCGGTATCTCGTCGCCGACGAGCCCGCCCGGATAGCCCCGGCCGTCTATCCGTTCATGATGGCACAGCACGCCGGGAACAATATCACGCATCTGTTTGATTTCGCGAAGAATACCCGCGCCTATAGACGGGTGCTTCTTGATACATTCATATTCAGAATCCGTCAGTTTGCCCTTCTTGCGCAAGACAGTCTCATCGACGCCAATCTTACCGATGTCGTGCAGCAGACCCGCCAGGTATATCCTGTGCATATGCTCTTCTTCGAGCGGCTCAATCTCAGAATACCGTTCGGCAATCCAATGTGAAATAAGAGCCACTCGCTCGGAATGGCCTCTGGTGTACTGATCCTTGGCGTCAATGCTGTTCGTCAGGGCCTTCAATGAACCTATGAATAATTCCTTCAGATCAGTGAACAATCTTCCGTTCTCGATAAAAACTGCGCAACTGTTTGCGACAGAGAGGAAGAGTTTCAAGTCGATACTGTCGAAGTCCTGCTTCTCGACCCTGTTAATGGCAACCATCAAGCCTATTATTCTGGAACCGTCCTGAGCTCTCTCTCCCAAATGCGAATCCGTCTTATCCATTCCACACAGAGGCACGGCAATGATATTCCTTATGTTCTCCGGCCAGTCGTATTTGAAAGGGGCATCTACCTCGCTATCGAGCAGCGATTCCTTCCCGCAACTGATTTCTTCGGCCAACCGGCTGTACAAAGCCGCAGCCATTTCATCGTCTATGTCTATAAGGCCGGAACCGGCGGCTACACCGAGGTACTGCTCGTTTCCAAAAACCTTCTCCAGCAATACGGCAATCCCCTCAACCGGAATAATCTCAGTAATGCTGTCACAGGCCATCTGCAGAAAGTTTGCATCCTGCTCTGTAACCCTCATATTCGTGCTGAGTTTGTGCAACAGAACCAACTCTTCATAGGTCTGCGCCAATTCCGTGCCGACCATTTCGATCTGTTGGTCGGCTTTTGTGGAGGCCTGGAAGTTCTCGACGAGAAGCCTGAGCATTTCCATCCAATACGTGCTGTCGGTGTGAGCAGCGGCACTTCCGTCGGCATCGCCCAAGTCAACCAAAACCACCCCGGAAGCCTTGAGACCTCCATTTTTGTCATGGGCTGATGTCAATAGTGCAGCCAAAACAGTGTTCCGGTCGCCGAAATGCCATACTGTGACCTTATTGCTGCCGGAGCTATCCAGACCACTCTCCTCGATGACCCGCCGGCTTAGCTGCGTTAGCTGTTCGGTGTTGCTCTCGAATACTCCGCCGGAACACATCAACAAAAGCTCAGCATCCGCGTCACAAAGGGCTAAATTCACCCCGAGTCCGCTTACCCTGCGGCCATATTCCTTAAATGCACGTATTTGCAGTGGATCCAACTTGTTTCTGATAGTATCTAACATAACATCCTTTGACCGGCAAAAAACTCATCCGCCCCGATCATTCACGGTCAGTGGTAGGAATATCAACTTTGAACGACAACCTCTTGCTGGTGCAGGATGTCTTCGACGTGTCCAAGCAGTTCCCTCGGACTAAACGGCTTGCTCAGACAGGTTGATATCTGCAGTTCTTCCTGTTGTTCTTTCGAGATTGCAAAGCTCCTTGCGGTCAATAGAATCACCGGGATATCCTTCGTAATCTGGTCTTTTCTGAGTTCTTTAACGAGTTCCAGGCCGGTCATGATCGGCATCTGGAAATCGGTGACGATTATGTCCGGCCTTTCCTGCTGAGCCAATTCAAGGGCTTCGGCGCCGTTATCGGCGGTGATCACCTCGTAACCATTGTTTCTTAGCTTGATCGCAACCACATGCACAATATGTATTTCATCATCAACCACCAAGACTCTTCTTTCTGCCATTGTACTGCCTCCACCAAACTGTCTATTTGCTACGATGTCCGCTTTCAAATCTTCTCATTGTCATGCGACCTGCACCGCTTCGGCGGTAGCCAGGGGCAATTCGAAACCAAAGGTGCTGCCCTGGTTGACCTTACTGGTGACAAAGACGCGTCCGTCATGAACCTTTTCGACAATTTGTTTGACAAGGTTCAATCCCAGTCCTGTTCCTTTTGCCTGTTTGTTATTTGCTTTTACCCGGTAGAATTTCTCGAAAACATGTTCTACTTCGTCTTCAGGAATCCCGACTCCCGTATCGGTCACCGTCACCTTCGCCAGGCGTTCGATCTCGTCCACGTCCGTTTTGATTGTGACGGTCCCTCCGGACGGCGTGTATTTGACGGCATTGCTCAACAAATTCACAATCACCTGCGAAATCATGTCCTTATCCACAAGAACCTGGTCGAAAACTATGGGCTTTTGTCCAATAACCTCAATGCCCTTCTCTTCGGCATAGCTCTTTATCATCTGCATTTGCTCTTCTATGAGCATTGTCAGGCTGGCCGTCTCTTTGCTTACCTTAATCAGGCCTGATTCTATGCGCGAAGTATTCAATATATCTTCGATTAGCCGATTGAGCCTTTTGGCCTGATTTTGAATCACGGTGTAGAACTCATTGCGTGTTTCTTCATCGTCGGCTTCGCCGTCGGCGAGCATCTCCGAATAAGCTGTTATGGAAGCCAGAGGCGTCTTCAGTTCGTGGGAGACGTGACTTACGAAGTCATTCTTCATCTGCGAGACTTCCTTCTCTCGAGTAATATCGTGCAGCACCGCCGCGACGCCGCAGAGCTCCTCTCTCTGGTCGAAAACGCACGAAACGACACAATCGAAAGTCTTCTGCCTGCCGGTCTGAAGAAACTCCATCTCACGTCTGGTCGCCCGCGCCTTGTTCTTCGTGCTCTGAATCAGGAAATCAACAAATTCGCTATAATCAGTACCGATAAGTTCGCTTATCGGAGTATGATGCGAATGCTTGTAGTCAAACGCAAACAGCTTACCGGCAGCTTCGTTGGCCATCGACAGCTTGTTATACTCGTCAATGACAACGACAGCGTCCCGCATACTGTATATTATGGCCTCGGTATTTTTTTGTCGTCGCTGGGAAACATGGGCCTGGATTTGTGAGTTTTTGACCTGCTCCGCCGAATCCTCAGCCTGACTGCTATACCGATCGAAAGCGGTCTTGATCGCTTCAACAAGTGATTTCACTGTGGCATTGGGGTTTGATTGGATCAACTCAGGCTTGTCGTGTCGGAGCCATGCGGCTATGGACGCGATACCGCCCGTGAGCCTGAATAAAGACCACCCGAGCCAGATCACGCCCACAGCCCCAATGACACAGCATACCGGCACAACAAGGCCTAAGCCTTGTATGCCGGCATGCCACCAACCCTCTTCCGAGCCGGATTTCTGCCATACGGCCAGGGCGGCTGCAAAAAACGCAGCCGCCGCAAAGGCCGTGACTATCACATATAAGCTTCTTTTAGAGTTCAAAACAACAACTCCATAGAAATTGATTATCGACAATCCTCGACTGCATTTTCCGGATTACAGCATCCGGTAATGAGTCGTCAATAATCAGGCGACTATCTCCTCAGCCACTTAGGCGCTTCTTTCTTATCCATGTCCTCGGTGACGATTCTTTCCAGTCTCTTCGCCTCAGCCGGGTCAGTCTGCCTGAGAATTCTCTCTTTGAGCCTGATTGCCTCGAGGTAGCTGGGACGCAGGCGGAAAGCAAGACGCAGAGATTCCATTGCGGCGGTGTTGTCACCGTCATTGTATGCCATCAGAGCATCGACA
The DNA here is from genome assembly GCA_016932835.1 of Sedimentisphaerales bacterium. Classification (GTDB taxonomy): domain Bacteria; phylum Planctomycetota; class Phycisphaerae; order Sedimentisphaerales; family Anaerobacaceae; genus JAFGCD01. The sequence goes on along the minus strand of JAFGCD010000052.1, from coordinate 16,999 downwards.
TAGTAATCTTCTGCGCGTCTTCCTCTGCCCGAAGGCTGCAATTCGTCCTTGGCGCCCTGACGTTTGCGGCGCACATCGTCGGAACGTCCGTCTCCGTCGGTCTCGCTCGGCTCTTCAATGATAGTCGGAGTAAGCAGCACGATTACTTCGTGGCGTACGACCTGGTCGGCTTTTCCTCTGAAGAGCAATCCGATGACCGGAATGTCTCCGAGTACGGGAATTTGTGTCCTCTTGGCTTGTATTTTATCCCGGAACAATCCGCCGATAACGATTGTCTCGCCGTCTCGAACCAGTATGTTCGTCACGAGTTCTGCTGAGGTTTCGTCAGGCACATTCTGTGCATTCAGTGCGGCAGAACTGTCTTTCGGATGTATGTCCATTCGAATGTAGCCGTCGTTGGCGATGTAGGGCCTGAAAGACAGCTTCGTACCCGAATCGAGGAAGTCGGTCTGTTCCGTGGTCGAGGTCTGCGTTGTTATCGAGCCGCTCTTGTAGCCGAGCTTCGTTCCGATATAGACCTGACCGAGCTGCTTGTTGATCGCCAATACCTTGGGGTTCGCAAGGATACTAACATCAGTGATCTCTTCAACGGCTCTTATGAACCCTGCGATATTGCCCGTGGAGACGCCGACCGTCATGCCACCGGACTTGGTTACCTGCGAGGAACCCAGTGATGCAATGTAGTCTATCTTCTTCGTAACACTCGTAATTCCCGAAACGACGGTCTCGAAATTGCTCCAGTCAATCCCGAACTGCATATCTTCGGTAAGCGTCACATCCATAATAGTCGCTTCCACGAGAACCTGCTTCGGCCTGATGTCGAATTCCCGGATGATTTTCCTGGCCTCTTCGATGTTTTCGGGATAATCGAAGACGATGATCGCATCATTCGTCGCCATGGCGTCACCGCCGCCCGGACTGGCGCTGATGGATTCATCCGTGGGGAACGTCGTCTCAGCAGCAGAGGTAACTTCTACCTTCGCATTGTCGCTAAGAATCGGCATAATCATCTTTTTCGCTTCGGCGGCGGTAACATAGTACAGGGTGAAGATTTCATATACCATCCGCCCCGGATCCTCCTGAATGTTCTTGTATTCGTCCGCGGTAAAGACATTGATAAAGTTTCCTTGCTCCTCATACTTGAAGCCGTAGCCTAAAATCGCATCCAATGCCTGCTCGAATGTCACGTCATACAGGTTGGTGACCGTAATCGAACCCTCGACTTTCGAGGACGGCACGATATTCTTCTGGTATCGTGCCGCCAGGAACTGGAGCGCATCCTGTATCATCATGTCCTTCTTGAACGTAATCGACTGGATCTTCCCGCCTACTTCGACCTGCGGCTGGGGCTGGTCAGGTGACGTTCCGGTGACAGCCGGCTGGCCTGCATCGGGCGTCGGTTCAGCCTCACCGACGGAAGTCGCCATCATCGCGATAACCACAAGGACCCATACAAACAAGTTTCTCGTCATTCCATACTTTCTCATTGGATTTCTTTCTTCATTCATAATAGTGCTCCTACAGACTTATCCCATAAAGCAATCCACTGTGCGAAGGGATACACATCGTTATTCAGCCGTCTCCTTCGGCCCCTTGAACAAGTTTCAATACAATCTCTGCTTCTCTACATCTCACCGTCACTGAGCTATCTTCAATTTCAACCACTTCACACTCATATTCCTGAGTTCCGTCAGTCACAACCAGTTTATCGCCTGCCGACATCAGCTTGTCATTTATGAAGGCCTGAGGCTTTTGGTCCATGCCGACCGCCTGAAGCCTCAAATGCTGTGCTATAATAGCGACCACTTTCTTGCTGTTATCGTTAGGAGTCGAACTTACGTCCTGAATATCAACCGTAGTATCCGCCTCGCCGAACAACTCGAAGTGCTGCCAGTTGTCCGAAGCAAAGAAGTCTCTGTTGATCGAATCATTCCGGCCTTCTATCTCCGGCAGATCCACATAGGATACCTTGATCTCTTCATCTATCTGCTTTTGCGTGTTTGTTTGCGGGACCGGCGGCGCTGCAGGCGCTTTCTGCGGCCCCTTATTGGTGAAGACTTTGACCCACATCACGATCATTACCGCAATCAGCAACAAGGCTATCGAAGTCTTCTTCTTTTCCGCAGCCAGTTGGCCGAGCAGCCTGTTGATGGGGTTATTATCGTTTTTGGTATCCTGTTTCATTGCCCTTATTCCTGATTGCCAAGTTCGGCATGGAATCTCCTACCCTTCTGTAAGCCTGGCTCCGTAGTAAATCACCGCCATTGTTTCCATCGTCGCTTCGCCGGTGAAACCCGTGTCGTTGGTGAGCTTAACCTGTTCGATACGAATTAGCCTGTCGAGCTTCTGCAGTCTTTTGAAGAATTGGAATAATTCTGCGAGATTCCCTTTACACTGCATTTTGACCGGTATGCAGTTGAGTTTTTCCGTTTTTGTCTGTTCGCCGGGCTCGATTACCTGCTCCCTGAGGTTGTTCTCGTTCATCAAATCGGTGATTTCCCGGAGAAACAGACCAAGCTGCCTCTGCTGCGGTATACGGGCCTCGTAATCACCGATAGCCTCCGCCAGATCATGCGACTGTTGCCGGAGCACGGGCAGTTGCCTGCTCTGTGTTTGGCCTTTGCTGACGGCAAGCAGCTCTGCAGCTTTTGTCTGCTTGACAATCTTGATCCTTTTGCGCAAAGGCAAATAGCGAAGCACGACAAATCCGCTCATCAGCAGAAGGGTCACGACACATATAACAGCTTGTTTTCTTTCCTGAAACAGCATTTTTCGAATTCACCTGTCACTGTTGGCGATAGTTCGCCAGATAACACCGAATCTCAAATTCGCTTGCTTTGACATTCACCGCCGGGGCGTTTCGCTCGTCCCGGCTGTTCTCGGTTCGGCGGGTCATTTCGGTCTCGGACTTTATATGGATATTACGTGAGAACAGAAGAACAACCTGAAAAAAGTACGGCGAATCCTCCAGTTTGCATATTAGTGCCGCCACATCGCCGGCCTTGGCCGCGACACCGCCTATCTCTATTTTGAATCTTACATCACCAATCGGAAGTTTCTGATCGCCGGCTTTTTTAACGCGGGCGGCCCTGACGAGAGAGCCAGGACGATTTGAACTCGCCTGAGCAGCGGTATCGGCAAACTTCTCTGCTGTGATTTGCACCTTTCGAAGCACTATTGGCCCGTCCACGACGAAACTGAGTTCAGCCAAAACACCGGCGACGTTAATTCTCGAATCAATCGCCTGTATCGTTTCAGTCTGTTTCTGGAGCTCGGCCAGCAGGTTCTTAATTTGAGAAAAATCCCGTGCGGCGGCCTGGGCCTCGGCATTTCCGCCGGCAATCCTGGTAAGCTCGGCTTCGGCCCTGGAAACGGAACTGCTGGCGAAAAAATTCCAGACCATCATTATTGCGAATATCCCGCCCAGAACTACGTACATCGTGCGATAGGAGGCGTCTCTCCGTTTGCCGTTCTTGTACCATTCCGGTAGGAAGTCAATCTCTTTCATATGCTCACTCAGGCTTTCACGCCTACGGCAGTTTCATTCAAACCCTTAAGGCCAAGCCCCACAGCTACAGCCCATTCACACAACATGCCTCTCCTGTCGCCGGCAAGGTTTATGTTTTTGCGCTCTGTGGACAGGTCAAAACCCTTCAACGGCTCAGCGATCACAATCTCGACGGACAGATGCCGTCTAAGGACATTAAGCAATATTCCCTCATGCGCTTCGCCTCCAGAAAAGACCACGCGCTCGACTCGCTTACCTCTAAAGGTGACAGTGAAATATCTCAGGCAAAGCGATATTTCTCGTGCCAGTTCTTCTGCGACCGAACTTACGGCATCGACGACGACCTGCCTTGTGGAAGCGTCAAGTTCGCTTGCAGTATCGCCGTCGGTTTGTTCGGCTGCACGCGGACGCCATGCATTAGAGCCGCGTTCGATACCGATTCTCTCACGCAGTCTCTCGGCTTCGCTGATAGGTATGCTCAGCTTATCGCTGACCTCCTGAGCGAATCTCCGCCCACCAATTGCAATCTGCTTTACAAAGCTGATTTCGCCGCCTCGACCAAAAACAACCGTCGTAAATCGGCTGCCAATATCGACGAAAACAATCGTATTCTCTTTGTCGGCTTCTCGTCTCTGCCATCTCTCGTATCCCCGGAACAGGGCACAGGGAACGGTGTCGATCGCCACCGGCTGCAAATGTAACTCTTCGAGCATATCGATATGTTCTCGTATCGTCTCATCGTCCACGGCAAACAGTATCAACTCGTTCTTAGTCTCATCACCCTGGTGGACGGTGCCGGCAACGACGTGATCCATTGCATCTTTATCGGGGTCCAGCCCGAAACGCTGGACAACTTCCTTTCGCAGCACATTGGCGAGATGATCGAACTCCATTTCACTTATTCGCAGACTCGTTATATTCAATTTATCATTCGGCAAGCAAGACACTACGTCTCTGCCCTGGAAGCCTCCTCTGGCCAACATTTGTTTGACGGCCGAAACAATGTCCCGCCTTCTGGCCTGGGCGTCATCGTTGACGTTGGGATCTATTCTCGCCTTGTCGGCGGCCAGCACACTTATCCTCTCGCCACTGGCGGCCAGTTGAATCATCTTGATCGAACTGTGACCTATGTCCAATCCTATCGGCCTGACATTTCGAGTTTTAAGATTCCAGCTAATCATCAGATTCTATCCCGAACTCAGTTTGTCACAGTGATATACCCGGTGACGGGCTCTACGCTGACCGTCACTGTCAGCCCGCCGCCCTGAACAACAACACTGCCTCCGCTATCCGGGCTTCCAAGATAGTCGTACTCGACCGCAGAAGCCCCGCTGAAATCGGCGGAGGTAATATCAACCCTGTCGAGACCTTCGCTATGCAGGTCTATCAAATAGCTGAACCCCTTCTTGACAGGATGCGAAATTGTGTTGCCGTACTGATCCTTGACGCTGTAGCTATCTGCGCTTGTATTGAATACCACCGAGAAATTCTGCCCTCTGCTGATTGCCGCCGACTTGGCGTATTCCAGATCTGCGGCAATCATATTCGCCGCCGATCTGACCTGCACCGACCCGGCCGAACTCATCATTGGTATCGCGGTCAAAGCCGCTATCGCGAGTATCACAATCACAATTAAAATTTCTATTATCGTAAAGGCGGACCGCGCCCGTCGTAACTGTGGTCGGCGATACGAATAGCACAACCTTATCGGCGGATATGCTGAGTCAAACATTCTCACCAGCCTTCTCGCTTGGTTAAGATACATTGTCGGTCTCCATCTCTATACTGTTGTTTTTGTCGTCCTCTTGGATACGCGTCTTTACCTGTCTGTCGGCCTGTATCACGAGTCAATTACTATGCCTGTGTTATCCGGCCAAGCCGCCCGGCCGACAGTCCGATTCGGTTCCGTCGCCACACACATAATCATGGTGTTATCAGCATCATTTCCAGGGCTTGGGGCATTTGGGGCCAATATAACCGGCACAATCGTTAGAACAACAACGCCCAAGAACGTGCTTTTGCCGATGCCACGAAGGGTAAAGATGTGTAACGGACATCATCGTCGTATTTCAGATTTTTCTTCTCGTCAGCAGCAAAGGCCGATAAGCCGGCCTTACCCAAAGCGTCTCATACATCGATGTTCATGCCGTTATTCTCTGGTGATACTTCTAAAAAATGCGCCGCCCACTTGCTCCCACTTTTCTGCTGCGTAACCCGGCGACCACATCATAATGGCGCTTTTGCAGGGCGCCGCGGTTATGTCAACATCGCAGCCGGCCTCATCAAGCGTCCAGTATCCCGCCAGATTCGCAGCGGGCGGATAGTCCGGCGGATAAAGATGACTCGGATCCACCGGACTGGCTGCAACATTGTATATCCGCAGATCGTCTATAAGCCCCTTGTATAGATAGCTGGAAGAGGCAGTCCTGTCGGCCCCGATACTCAGATGACCCGCGCCGAACCCGGGATCATTACTCCATGTGCCCGAGGCGCGTAGATTACCGTCCAGGAATGATTTCATCGTGGTTCCGCTGCGAATGATTCCCACCTGGTGCCACGCACCGGCGATTTCATTCAATGTGATGCCGGTGTTCCACGACTTCGGGCTGGGAAGATAGTCAGGGTGATAAATGACAAGTTTCTTCACGGTGTCCGAATTGAATTGCAGCGTCCAGTGATTTGTGGACCCGCTTGTATTGCACTTAGAAAATACGCCGGCCCAGCTTTTCTGCGATGCATTAGCTTTGATCCAGACCAAAAGCGTGTAATCGTTAGTCAATTGCAGCTTGTCGGAATTGTCGAGCGTTCGAACATAGTCATCATCGCCGTCGAATTCCATTGCACCGTTTATTTGCCCTGCCCGCCACAAAGGGTCTCCGTAGATCGCGCCGACATTACCGCTTCCCGATGAATCGACCACAGTTTCCCGGAGACCGCCGGCGGTAAAGAGCGCGCCGGTGACATCAAGGCTGCCTCCGTCTGAGCTGATACTGACTTCGCCCTCGACGAGTGCAAGCCCGCTAACATCAAGTACGCCGCCCGGCTCTATAATCAAATCGCCGTCCACCAAAAGGCTCGGAAAGTTCTTAACGGCGGTAATGCTATTGGAGCCGTTGACCCTCAAGTCGCCGTTGACGACGAGCAGGCCGTTGATGTTAGCCCCGCCGGCCAATGCGGCATCGCCGTTTCGGTAACGCACCCCTCCGGGATTGCCTGTGGTTGGATTGAAAGATCCGCTCGGATGAACATACGTGCTCACTACGACCGGCGAATGCAGAGTTGTGCCGAGATAGTATGTCGAACTGTAGTCGGCCACCTGAATGCCGGGCCAGGCGACCGGCGCCTGGGCCGCATATTGGCTTGACCGGCCTTCGATATAATCGCCGTCTATGGCGCCGCGGGCGAAGAGATCGCCGTGTATCACGGCATTTGTAGTGATGGAGCCGCTGCAATAGGCGTCCCCGTTTATGGTTACGCGCCGCGTAGGGTTGGTGCTTGTCCCGGCCCAGAATGCGATGCACGGATCAAGCCGAAGTTGCGCCGTTATGTTGCTTATCCCGACCTTTTCACCGCCCTTGAGGCGATATGAGTCGCAGTCTATAGTATAATTGCATCTGTCCGTCGGGTCGGAATCGTCACGAATAATTTCGATATCGTAATAGTCATCGCCGCCGGCTATTTGCTGGGCAACATCGCCTGTCCAGTACTCAGAGGCAATGTCCTGAGGGCTTATTATCAACCCTTTCGCATGTTCCAGGCCCGATTCGGCCGTATAGTCCATTTCCGTTCGGAGCTTCATATTCTGCCCGCACACCAAATCAACGTCGCTTTCCGACAGAAAACTCAGCGACGTGATCGTTATCACCATCACGATGAACAGGACTACGAGTAGAACCGCGCCCTTTCGATGAGGCATTGATAATTGATTGTCACAGATTCTCGCCATATTCCGCTTCCGCCCGGTGAGCTTACTGATCATCATCATTCACAAGGGCCGTACCTGAATCATTGAGGATGTTTCCCGCCCAGCCCCGAACAAAAGCGCTGGTCTGATATTGCCTGGGAATATTATTCTCGGTAAGAACATACGAGATATTCACAAACCGGCTCTGCGGCGGCAGCACATCGAAACTGAACTGCACATTGCTGCACTGGGGAATAAGAGCCGTGGCATTGGAAGACATATTCAACATTAGCCACCACTTAGTCGAATACGCCCGGACATCACTGAGATCGATCACCGGATCCCAGCCCCAGAGAATAGGGAAATCGCACAGATGCAGATGGTCGCCGCTTGCGCCTTTCTCGACATAGACCAGTTCGCTGATATTGATCCGCCCGTCGTTATTGTCGTCGGCCCGCCAGAGGGCAAAATCGTCCGGACCGGCAAAGCAGATGAGCTTGCAATGTCGAACCAGCTCCGAGACCCTCATCGTGGCGTAACGCACCTGTGCCTGCTTGCGGCTGGTGTCGTCAGTGGAATCATTGGCCGCACCCATGGCGTATGCCAGGGTAGCCACAGCGGCCAGAATGATACTGGAAACAGACAATGCAACCAGCAACTCTACGAGAGTAAATCCCCTGCTGTCCGAATTGGATGATAACCGTTTCATTCTTTCTTTGTGTTGGCTCTATTGACTCACAAGTCGGCTTGCCGCGGCGATCTCATTGCCGCCGTAGCACACTCTGACAGTAACAAGAACAAATCGCGCCGCCGCCACCCCGCTTTCCTGCGGCATATAGACATACTCACAGCTCGCCGTCCTGCTGAATTTGGCGTAGTTCGAGTCGGAAAACACGGTACCGCCTGCATCGGTGACATTGCCCTGCGCCTCGGCGTATCCGTCGTAGTTGGTGACTATCTGATCGAACGGAGTCTGCAGGATTTGCTCGACGAGATCGGCGGCGAGCTTGGCGGCAAGGGTCCTTCGCGTTCCCTCGGCTCGCACAGCCGCACCGCTCGTGAAAGGCAAAAGCACTCCCGCGGCCGCAATGCTCAATACCACTGTAGCTATCATTGCCTCGGCCAGCGAGAATCCCTTGTTCTTACCTCTTTGTCCCCGGCTTATCGTTCGCATCAGAGTAATCATCAAACATTAAAAAGGCTGACCTGCTGATGGCATTTGCGCCGGCATGGTCAGCCTGTTCCTGCGATTCTCACAGACATGCGCCGCAACTTCCCGTTCGAGTATCTGCGGCGCAGCTTAATCTACTTTTTAGAGACCTATATGAGCATCGTCGTCGGCATGGAAATCACCTGTAGTGCTATCGAAATGCCAGCCGTGGCTGCCGCCGCCCAGGTTAGTCGTCCCAGCCTCGATCTGCACCGTTGACAGATCGTTGAACTGATTGGTCGGAATCTTCTGCATATACGGGCCGTAATCGGTCCCAGCCGCGCCGGCGATATCAGTCTGCCCTGTCAAGGCAGCATCAAACGCAGCCGTACCGGAACCGGGAAGGTTGTCGTTATGCTGAATCTTGTAAAGCTCGATCTGCGACCTCATGGTTTGAAGGTCCGTGCAAAGGCTTGAAGTCTTCGCCTCGGTGCTTGCCTCGGTGAACTGAGGGATCACGATAGCCGCCAGAATTCCGAGAATGACCACAACGATCAGAATTTCCACCAATGTAAAACCGCTTTTAGCTCTCATTTTCATACCCCTTTACGATAAAAAATTATTTTCAACTTTGTGAGATGAACAACCGGCTCGGCAGTCCTCCTCACGATTCGTGTATCGACCTGTTCGATACTCAACTTAACTGCCAACATAATCTTGTGTGAACGCCCGATCCTCCAATAGAAACACAACAACGCAACAAAACAGAAAACAAATTACTTCGATATTCTCATCCGGGTATTTCTCGGGGCAACAGGGCCAAAACCTCACGTCCGAGAACACCTGAAGGCCCTTTATAAGGGCCCGTATGAGTGTCCAAGGAAAGTATAGAAAACAAGACAGGAGTGCCCAAATTCCTGCGGAGAAAAACTCCTTGAAAAAACCGGGTATCGGTTTCTCCTTCGTTTTTCAGCGGGAAAAAGGCGGTTGTTTCAGCGAACAGGCGAAAAAAAACCATTCTCATAATTTGATATGATCGGGGAGGCTTTCTATATTTATCTTTCTTGCCGTCCGCCCGCAGTGTTCAAGCCCTATGCGAATGCACTCGATGTTGCTAAGGGCCGACTCGACTTTATCGGCCCACTCTATCAGGACTACCGACCCGGCATGGCAGAAATCGTCGAATCCGAGCATCTCGAACTCGGCAACCGAGTTCAGGCGATAAGCGTCTATATGATAGATATCGAGGCGACCCGTGTATTCGTTCACTAATACGAAGGTCGGGCTGTTGACCTGCCCGCAATCTTCGGCCCCGGCGCCGGCAGCTATTCCTTTAATAAGGTGTGTCTTGCCGCTGCCCAGAGGTCCGGACAGGGCTACTACCTCGCCACCCTTCAACGCCCGGCCTATCCTGCGCCCGAGTTCAATCGTATCCTGCGGCGAATTTGAAATAGTAGCGTAATTCGAACTCATCTTGCCGGTAGTCATTTCTTGAAATGATCATTTGCCTAATTGAGCGGGATAGTAATAACCCATCGTTTGTGCAACGACGCCCAAACGGTATTGGCGGTCCTCCATCAAAGATGGGCGAGTCTGCGTTGCCGGGATATTCGTGGTGTAAATTCGCATCTCGCCCTTGAGACTGGTAATAACCTCCTCACGATAATCGCCGAGACAATCGACCACTGCTATGACTACGCCCTTTAGAGGCTGAATCGCCTCGCCGTCCCAGTCGCGAATCGCACCGGAGATTATCACCTCCTTCTGAGGGTCCGCATCCCACCATACCGCCCGCGGCGTCAGCGAGCCGGTCTCGCTGAACTTTATCAATTCTCCTTTGGCGCTGTACAGCCATCGCTCCTTGAGGTCTCTCTCGCCTGCGAATACTTCTATGCCCGGATAATCTGCGAGTATATCCGCGGCCATGCCCTGACCGTGAAGATGACGCGACGGTTTTTTGTGGGCCCAGAGCTTGCGGCCGGTCTTTGCGTCAACTACGCAGATTCCGTCTGTATTCTGCCGCGTTTCAAAACCATAAAAGACCTCGAGCCCAGGATTATCCGGGTCGATATCGGCAACGTAGCAGATGTCGGGATGTCCCATCCCAAGTGTCCAGAGGCCCTTTCCGTTGTCATCGAGCACCGCAGCCCCTATGACCAATTCGTCTCGGCCGTCGTTGTCAACATCGGCGGAAATCAGCCCATGAGAACCCTGACCGCGATACTTCTCCTTTTCCTGCGGGGCCTGCCAATACCATAGCTCCTTGAAGTCCTTATCCAGCGCCTGGGTCTTTATCATTCCGTATGTCCCTCGCTGCATAATCAGCGACGGGGTCTCGCCGTCGAGATAGGCGACGGTCAGAAAATTTCGGCAGTAATAGTTGTAGTCGGAAAACCCGTCGCGGGTCAGCCATTTTGTCCTGGCCGCGACCTTGCCTGTCAGGCCGTCGAGCTTCACCAGGTATTCCGGCCCCGTCTGCACAAGGCCTTTCTCATCCCGCGGGTCGCCCTCTCCGGCTTTACAATACACCTCGGCCTTTCCGTCGCCGTCAACGTCATAGACTATCCAGGGTGAATACCAGATACCCGCCTCGATAGACCAGCCCATATCGTATCGCCACAGCATCGTACCGTCCAGGCGATACGCTTCCAGCTTATAGGTAGTCGTGCTCTTCTTCCAGTAGCCGGGCTGTTGATAGGGGTCGGTGTTGAAATTGGGTTGTTTGATTACGTATTCATAAACCCCGTCGCCGTCCAGATCGCCGATACCGACCTTCTGAAAATCATAGTCGCCGTTCAAAGGCACGCTGATATAGCACTGCTCATTGACGATAGGTATGGGCGAACCCTGGCCGCGGACAGGCATAGCCGGGATTGCAGCGACAGAGAGAACTATAAAATGGACAAAGAGTCGAAATCTCATCATTCACATCTCCTTCAGTATTGGTTCCTAACCGGTAAGATGTTCGAATCCGGCGGCTTGCAGGTCAGTGACTCGCCCGCCGGGCATTGTTATCTGCATTTTCCCTGTGTCGGTTATCATTCCAATTCTGGTGACGCCAACCGTCTCATGCCAGCCTTCAAGCAAGTTCTCACAGTCCTTCGGCGACAGGGTGAAAAGAAGCTCGAAGTCTTCGCCGTCGTTCAGCGCCGAACCGAGCGGATCGTCTTTTTTCCGGGCCTGGTCGGATATCGGAACCAACTCTGCTTCTATTATTGCCCCGACGCCGCTTCGCCTGCATATTCGCTGTAAATCGCTGCTCAGGCCGTCGCTTATATCCATCATCGAATTGAGCGTCACCATCCCCGCAATCTGCATCGCCTCCTTGACTCGCGGCTCGAATTTTAGGTGCTTTCCCTCAAGGGCCCCGCCCAGCGTCCCCGTCACACAGATGCAATCGCCCGCCTTGGCGCCGGCCCTGGTTACAGGCTGGTTCGCCGCAGGCCTGCTGAGCATCGCCACGCTTATTGCGAATGGATTATCGCTATTCCAAACGGTAATGTCGCCGCCGACCAGCGCACAGCCGAACTTGTCGCCCGCCCGTGTAATACCGGCGTGAAGCTGCTTGAGCTCTTGTTCGCCGAAGCCTTTCGGAAGAGCCGTGGAGACAACCGCCGCAACCGGCTGGCTCGCCATCGCCGCACAATCGCTCAGGCTCGCTGCCATTGCCTTGTAGCCCGCCTGTTCGATACCGGCCTGCCGCAGGTCGAAATGCACGCCGTCGAGCAGCATGTCCGTCGTGACAAGGACCGAATCGGCGTCCCAGCGAATCTGCGCCATGTCATCGCCGATACCGATGGGAAAATCCCGTGCGGATAAGTTGCTCCGACGAGCAAACCAGGCGGTAATTTCGTCTTCACCGGCACTCATCGCTTCGCCAACCGGCCTGTCCAATAGGCAATCTGGTCTTTGCCCTGCCTTATGCCGCCGGCTCCCTCTGTAGCATACCTCTCTGCAACGCCGGCGGCGCCGAGACTGTCGTAAACATCCGGCTCGACCTTGCCGCAATGCCGCCTGAATTCATCAAGGGTAATCTCGGCGAGTTTCGTGCCCGCCTTCTCGCAGAATGCCACCAGCGATCCGACAATGCCGTGCGCCTCGCGGAAGGCAACACCCTTGCCAACCAGATACTCGGCCAAGGCAGTGGCATCGAGAAAGCCCTCGTCCAGCCCGGCGGCAATCTTTTTAGTATCGAATCTCGCGTGCGATACGATGGCCTGGGCCATATCGAGACAGGCCTCGATAGTATCCGAAGCGCTGAAGATATGCACCTTGTCCTCCTGCAAATCCCGGTTGTAACCGGAAGGCTGTGCCTTGAGGATAGTCAGCATGCCGGTCAGCGCGCCATAGATCCGCCCGGCCTTGCCGCGAATCAACTCCAGCATATCAGGATTGCGCTTCTGCGGCATCATGCTCGACGAGGTGCAATAGGCGTCGTCAATCCGGACAAAGGCGAATTCGCTGGTCGAATATATGATCCAATCCTCGGCCAGTCTCGACAGATGCGCAGCAATGACCGAACAATCGAAAATGAATTCGGCACAGAAATCACGGTCACTGACGGCATCGAGACTGTTATAGCTAATATCGTGGAAACCTAATTGCTTTGCGGTACTCTTGCGGTCGAGCGGAAGCGTCGAGCCGGCAATCGCGCCGCAGCCAAGCGGCGAAACATCGAGCAGAGCGCTGCAATTGCCCAGCCGAAGGAAATCGCGATCAAGCTGCTCAACGAAACTAAGCAGATAACAGGCAATAGACACAGGCTGGGCGCGCTGCAGGTGCGTATAAGCGGGCATGACGGCACCAGCGTACTTGCCCGCAAGCTTGACGAAGGCCTTCTGCAAGCAGGTGATTTTGGCCCGGAGCAGTTCTATCTCGTCCCGCATCCAGAGGCGGATATCGGTCGCAACCTGATCGTTTCGGCTGCGCCCGGTATGCAGCTTCTTGCCTGCCTCGCCGATTTTCGCTATCAAAGCGGCCTCGATTGCCATGTGAATATCTTCATACTCGGTGCGGAACCTGAACCGACCCGCCGCGATCTCCTCGCTGATTTGGATGAGACCGTCCTTTATCTGCCTGATCTCGTCTCTGGAAATAAGCTTCCGCTCGGCCAGCATCTGCGCGTGCGCAATCGAACCGACAATATCGTACTTGTAAAGACGAGTGTCTATCGAGAGCGACTCCACAAAACCGACCGCAAGCGCATCAGGCGTGCCGGCCAGCCGTTTTTCCCAACTCTTTTCAGCATTGCCCATAGTCTTTTCTCCAGAATATAGTGCCCACGCTCTGAATCATACGCCCCAACAACAACCGTGTCAAGCACATCAAGACCTTGCATTAACACTTCAAATGTACTATGATTCCGGCAATTTAATGGAGAATTTGCATGAAAGACAGGCTTCTGATTACCAATTGCAGATTGTTTGATGCCGGCGACGGGCACGGCACGTACGTACTCGTAGAAGACGGCATTATAGCCCGGATAGGCGATATTGACGCCACGGGCGACTGCAAAAACGTACTCGACGCACAAGGACACATCCTGGCGCCGGGCTTTATCGATGTGCATATTCAGGGCGCAGGCGGCGCCGATGTACTCGATGCCACGACCGACGCTCTAACGGCAATATCCAGGACCTCCGCCCGTTTCGGCGTCACCGGCTTTCTCGCCACGACTGTTTTCAAGCCCGACAAGCCAAACCTCCATATAGACCTCGCCGCCGACTGTCTCGGTAGCGACCTCGGCGGCGCCAATCTGCTCGGCATCCACCTCGAAGGCCCATTTATCTCCCTTGAAAAGAGGGGAATGATTCAGCCCGACTGTACATGTCCGCCATCCGCCGACGTTCTAAACCAAATTATGGATATGTCGAAGGGCAGCCTTCGGATGATGACAATCGCCCCCGAACTGCCTCAAAGCGCTGCGATGATTCGCAAACTGGCCGATTCCAACGTCGTAGCCTCATTCGGCCACTCTAATGCCACCTACGAACAAACGCTCGCAGGTTTCGACGCAGGCATTTCGCACGTGACCCACCTGTTCAATGCAATGCCTTCGATTCACCATCGCTCGCCCGGCCCGCTCATAGCTGTCTTCGAAACCCGACACATAACCGCCCAGATTATCCCCGACGGCGTTCACATACAGCCTCCCGTTCTGAGATTCACATTCGATACGCTCGGCCCGGATCGCACTATTCCAATCACAGACGGAATGCAGGCAATAGGCCTTGCCGACGGCAAGTACGTCTATAACGGCCTGGACTACGAATCAAAAAATGGAACCGCCAGGTATGAAGACGGCACGCTCATCGGCACAGCCCTGGGTCTGAGTCAATTGCTCGGCAGATTCATAACTTTAACCAAATGTTCGCTTGAAACCGCAATCAAAATGGTCACAGTGAATCCCGCCAGCCTGTTGGGAATCCAAGAGACCAAAGGCTCTATCAATATCGGAAAAGATGCCGACCTCGTCCTGCTCGACGCCGAATGTAACGTGCACGCAACTATTGTCGGCGGCAAAATCGTCTTCAAAAAATAACCTGCCGCCAATACCAGGAGCATTTCAGAAAAACCTCGTCAAAAAAACGAGGCCCAGATAATTCGCATCACATCCCGGCAGCCGAACCTGCATCTAAACAATCTGAGAAGATGGGGCAAGTTGGGCAAAGTAAGCAAATGAAAAAAAATGGGAGAGCCAGAAGGGATGGCTCTCCCGTTTATTTGTGTGGCTCTTTCCTTTTTTTACTTAACCCTACGCTGCAATGCCATGATTACCATCAAACTTGTGTGCATATCTCAAAGTAGGCAAAACAGGTTCGGACTAACTTGGCCGCATTGGTCATTGTTCAGAGCCACCCGTTTCCAAAGTACAACAGGTAAATCGACGTACCCCAAAGCGAATCTTGAACCTTTTTTCGAGACCGTCGCAACTCCTCTGCTGGCGGTTACTTACAGGCCTTGTGAATCCGAACAGTGACATTATCACACCGCCTGACAAAACAGCATACAACCCTCCATTGCAATCGCAAGTGCTTATCTTACAATAACTTACAACTATACCATGCCCGGCAGGCAGCATTCGAGCAGAAGAAATTTTCCCCGGCGGTCTTAGGAAAAATATGATTTTGCAGCCGTCGATCTTTCGACAATTGCCGGCTGGATCATGCCGAACGGACTGCTCGTCTCATCACTTCGACGGCAGCTGCAATATCCTCGGAAGTGACTCCGTAATGTGTCACCGCCCTTAATCTTGTCGGCCCAAGGCAAAGTATCTTCACCCCCATGTCACTCATTCTCCTGACAAGTTCATCGGCGGTAATCCGACCTGGAGTGACATCGAAGTAAACAATATCCGTCTGCACGCTCGCTGCATCAACCGACAAGCCTTCAATCTCAGCAATACCTTCGGCGAGGAGTTTCGCATTCTTGTGATCCTCGGCAAGTCGGTCAACCATTTCCTCCATCGCCACGATACCTGCTGCCGCGATTATCCCCGCCTGGCGCATCCCGCCGCCGAGCACCTTTCGCGTTCGTTTCGCCTCGGCGATAAATTCAGGTGAGCCGCAGATGACCGAACCAACCGGTGCCGAGAGCCCCTTGGAAAGGCAGAAGGCCACCGAATCGGCGCCGCGCGTCAATTCCTTTACATCCGTGCCCAAAGCCACCGCTGCATTGAATATGCGAGCACCGTCGAGATGCAGCCGCAGCCCGTGCTCCTTGGCTAATGCTGCGACCGAATCGCTGTATTCAACGGTAAGCGGGGCGCCTCCGCATCGATTGTGAGTGTTTTCCAGGCAGATTAAGCGCGTTCTCGGAAAGTGAACGTTGTCCTGCCGAATCGCAGCCTCGATATCTTCCAGAGCCATCGTGCCGTCGCCTTGATTGCCGACAGTATGCGGGTGTATGCCGCCGAGGGCCGACACGCCGCCCGCCTCATAAAGAAATGTGTGCGACAAGTCACCCAGAATCACCTCTTCGCCGCGCCGGCAGTGCGTAAGCACACACACCAGGTTCGCCATGGTCCCGCTGACGACCAGCAATGCGGCTTCCTTCCCCATTCGCTCGGCGGCCAGCCCCTCCAGCCGATTTACCGTGGGGTCTTCGGAGAATACGTCATCGCCAAGCTCGGCGGTGCAAATCGCATTGAGCATTTCGCTTGTCGGCAGGGTAACCGTATCGCTTCGCAGGTCGATTATTTTCATAGATAGCACCCTAATATGAAAAAAGTAATGTCAAGAACCGCACGCTGCCCCAACTTATCAAAACGCACCATAACCCTAACAGCTCGATCCGTCAACGCGCAAAACCCGTTTTGAGTCTGCTGGCATCACAAAAACAGTCCTTCTTCCCTAGTACTACAACGCTACAAGAGTTTCCTTTGACAATTGATGATATTGTTGAGTTTGATGCCTATGGCATGTAATCGTCTGATTGT